>PMCG01000219.1 GCA_003155335.1 Acidobacteriota bacterium | reverse complement strand
GCCCAGCGACTTGTCCCAGTCGTTCCAGCTCTTGAAGTGCTCCGGCTGGATGGCGGCGCGGGCGATCTTCTTGCCGGCCGCGCACTCGACGTAGCAGGCGTGGAGATTGAAGCGATGCTTGCCGGGGATGAGCGAGAAGGCCTTCTCCGCGTCGGCTCGGAGCTCGCCCGGAGTGTGTGCCTTGCCGGGATAGTTGCCGGTAACNNACGTCGTCGCCCTGCCAGCAGTGCATCGAAACCGGGATCGCAGCGAGCTTCTTGAGCGCGGCCTCGGTGTCGACGCCCAGCGCCGCGTAGCGCTCCTTGGCGATCTGATAGGCACTCTCAATCTGCTTCGTATTCATCTACGCACCTTTCGGATTCGTTCCGGTTCTGAGGGTCGAGGAGGATTATGGCACGCCCGAGCAGCCCCATGCGCTAGCGCTCCGCGCGCGCTCGCCGCTCGAGGCGCGTGAGCGTGACCGGCCCCAGCAGGCCCGAGTCACGCAAGGGCCAAGCGGACGCGTCGAGCGGTCTGTAGGAAACGTTGAGGACGTTCGAGTCGTAGAAGTACTTCCAGGCGACCTTGCGGACGTCGAGGTCGTGCACGCGGTTGGCGGCCAAGTTCGTGACGTCGATCTCGAGGACGTTCTTGCCCGCGCGGAGGGCCCGGCCGACCGCCAGTTGGAAGGGCGGCGTAAAGAGCGTCGCCAGGGGCTCACCGTTGAGACGGACGCGTGCGCTCTCGCGGACGTCGCCGAGGTCGAGCAGCCAGTCCGAAGCGCTTCCAGCGGGCCGGTCGAACTCGAGCGTATAGCGCGCGGTGCCGGCGAAGCGCTTGGCTTCCTCGTCGGTGGTGCCAGTCCACGAGCCGAGCTGGGCAGTCTCCATGTCCGCGGGCAGGACTGGGCCGCCACTGAGGAAGTGCACGCGCCATTTGCCGGGCAATGTCACGGGTTGGCCGACCGTGACCAGGTCGCGCCACGCTGGCCCCTTCACCTGGTCGCGGATGAAAGTGCGCAGAACGCGCGACTCGTCGGGGAGGAGCTTGAGAGCGACTTCGCTCGTGCCACTGGCAGTCTGGCGCAGCGGCACGACGCCGACGCGATCCTCGAAGCGCGGGTCCATGAGAACCGCCGAAGTCGCCCTTGTGCCGAGCGCGACCCAGCCGTCGACCGTCTTGGGGCTTCGGTTGACGATGAAGTAGTTGTAGCCCGCCGAGGCGTGTGACCGGCGGACGAAGCGGAGCCCGATCTCTGCCATAGGCTCTCGGATCGCACTGGTTTCGTGCAGGAGCGCATCGAGATCGTCGCCGACGATGACGGCTCCCTTTCCGACGGCCGCTCGTCGCAGAGTCGTCGTCGCGGGGCCCTCGAAGCTGAGCGTCGCCAGCGTCTTTCGGAACGCGGCGCGCCGGTTCTCGAGATCACCCCAACCCGGCACATCGCTCGGGATGCCGCCTTCGAATAGGACCGTCGCGCCGCCACGCGCAAGCTCGATCAGCTTCTCGAGCGTAGCAGCCGGCATGCGCTGGCACTTGGGTACCAGAACTGTGCGGTAGGCGTTGCCGCCGATGAGCACGCGGCTGGCGTCGCCTTGCGCTTGCGCGAGGAAGCGATCCGACACTGCATCGTACGAGTAGCCGCGATTCCAGAGCGCCATTCCGGCGTCCAGGTACGGCTTGGGGACCGGGTTCTGGATGATGAGGTCGGAACCCGCATTCCAGACGTCGTGGACGGGGTAGTAGAGCAGGATGTCGTTGCCGGACACGCCTGCCTGAAGGATGGACTGGCAACGGGTCAGATAGGCGTTGAAGGCGGGAAGATCCTGCCACAGGCCGCCCTCAGGGCCGAAGTTGACCGAGGCGTAGAACTGCCAGCCCGGCCACGGCGCGTCGGCGGGGGAGTAGGGGATTCCGTGGAAGAAGACGTGGTTCACGCCGGACAAGAAGAGGAAGTCCGCGGCCTGCTTGGCCTGGGCCAACGTGGCCTGGAAGTGCTCCCTGAGCCAGGTGAAGGACTCCGCCGAGGCGAGGTTCCGGCCGTTCAGGTGCGCTGCGGACGACGAGAACTTGAGGCGCGGGAGCTGCTGCTCGTCGACGCTTCGAAAGATCTCATTCTCCGGAATGTCCGAGGCCGCGTAGAGATCGAGGATGTTGCCCGGCGAGCCGTGGGCCTGGTCGCGCGACAGGCCGTGCTTCAGGTGGCTCCACTCCGTCCAGCGCCGGATGTAATCGAGGTGCAGGTCGGAGATCGTCTCGCGGTAGTCACCCTTCACGCGAGCCACGCGGTCGTCTGCGCCCTCGCCGAAGAGGGCCGGGAGCTCGGCGCGCAGGTCGTATCCGCGGCGCGCCTGGAACTCGCGAAAGAAGTCCGGCGTCCAGCTCGCGCCGTAGTACTCGAACGAATCGTGGAAGTGGGCGCGCGGCATCTCGCCCTTGTAGTCGGCGAACGCGTGGTCGAACACGGCCAGGTAGCGATCGAGCGCCGCCACGGAGTAGGGGTCGAGGACGTCTCCCTCTCCGCCCGGTGCGGCACGCTTGACCTTCTGCACGGGGCCGCGCTCGACGGCGACAAAGAGCTGCCACTCGCCCGGCGGCGCGGTCCAGTCGAGGGTGCCGTCGGCTTGCGCCTTCTCGGTGACGTCGCGGCGCTCACCCGTCCCGGAGATCGCCAGGATGCACTGCGGCCGGCCCGCAGGCAGCGCTTCCTCGAGGCGCGCGCCGCCCGTGAGGGCGTACTTCTTGAGGACGAGGCTCGACGAGGCGTCAGGAGCCGTAACGCTCGGCCCGCCGAACGGCCAGCCCGTGCCTGTGGTCAGATCGACGCCCAGGTTCAGACGCTTGGCCTCGGCTGTCGTGTGGCTGAGCATCGCCATCCACTGCGGTGACAGGAAGGGAAGAAAGCGGTCTTCGTAGCCCTTTGCGCCGTAGATGGGGCAGATCTCGACGCCTCCGAGACCCGCGTCGCGGAACTGCGTCAGCTCGCGCGTCAGGTTGGCGGCATCGACGGCGCTGCCCAACCACCACCAGCGCGTCCAGGGCCGGCATTCGCGCGTGACCGCTGGCCAGCTGAAAGCGTCGTTCTTGGGCGGCGCCTCCGCAGCGGCGACCCACGAGGCGCCAGCGGCGAGCGTCAGAGTGAACAGCGTCGGCTTCAGCATTGTCATGAGTGGCCTTCGCTCGTAGAGGGGACTGCAGCGTTTTGTCTTGCGGAGGATACCACAGCGACGAACAGCGGGCACGTGGCCGTTGGGCGGGCTCTGTCTCCGACGGCCCCAGGCCGCGACTCCAGCAAAGAAAACGGCTTGGGCGACCTTTGCAGGCCGCCCAAGCCTGTTGGACGGAACGAGACTTACGCCAGCCTAGAACAGGAGCTTGACGGAGACCTGTCCGCGGCGGGCGTAGTTGGACTGGTTCGAAGCGGTGATCTTCCCGAAGTCAGTCGACGTCGGATTCACGACAGGAGCCGGGAAGTACGGGTGGTTCAGCGCGTTGATGAAGTCGATCTGCAGGCGCAACCGCGCCTCTCCCCCGAGCTGAACGTTCTTGAGGAGCGACAGGTTCAGGTTGTTGACAGCCTGTCTGCGTACGTTGTCAAACCGCGTGGGGAACGTGCGCAGATGGCTGACCGGCGTCGCATTCGTTGCCGTGCTGTTCAGCAACGACGTGAAGACGCCGGTGTTGAACCACTGTTGGGTCGTCGGCTTGTCCAACTTGATGTCACTGCCGTTGACCGGGTCGGTGCCGTTGTAGAAGAGGTCGGTGCTGAACGCAACGGGGAACCCAGACTGGAAGGTGTAGACGCCCTGAAC
>PMCG01000152.1 GCA_003155335.1 Acidobacteriota bacterium | reverse complement strand
GAGTCCTCGCGCGAGCGTGGCTTCTACGTCCCGATCGAGAAGGGCTACATGCGCCTGCTGCGCTGGTCCTTGTCGCACCGGCTGCTGGTCGTCCTGGTCCTGGCAGCCGTGTTCCTGACCTCTGTCCCGCTGGTCAAGATCGCCAACAAGAACTTTCTGCCCAAGGACGATGAGTCGCAGTTTGAGGTGCTCGTGCGGGCGCCGGAGGGCACGAGCCTCGAGGCCACGCGTGTGCTGGTCGAGGATGTCGCCACGCGCATCCGCACCCTGGACGGCGTGGCGGCCACTGAGGTCACGATTGGCGACGATGCCCAGCGCACCCGCAACAAGGGCTCGATCTACGTCAAGCTCGTCCCACCCGGCCAAAGACGACGGGACCAGTTCCAGATCCAGGACCAGATCCGCGATCAGGTTCTGCCACTCTACGCCGGGCAGCGCCTCAAGACCGAGGTCTCCGAGGTCGCGATCATCAAGGGGGCCGGCAGCGCGGCCGAGGTGCAGTTCTCGATCGGCGGGCCGAACCTGGCCCAGCTCGCCAGCTACTCCGAGGCGCTCCTGGAGAAGCTGCGCCGCATGCCCGGCGTCGTCGACGCCGACACGGACCTCATCCTCGGCAAACCCGAGCTGGGTGTCCGGATCGACCGCGCCAAGGCCGCCGACCTGGGGGTGCACGTCGACGATGTCGCCTCGACGCTCAACATCATGGTCGGCGGCCTCAAGGTGACCGATTTCTACGAGCACGGCGAGAAGTACGAGGTGCGCCTGCGCGCGGCCGAGGGCGACCGGCGCGACGCAGCCGGCATCGGCCTGGCCAAGATCCCAGCCGGGCTACAGTCGGTCAGCCTGCGCGACGTCGTGCGCCTCGAGGAGGGCTCCGGGCCTTCGACGATCAACCGCATCGCGCGTCGTCGTCAGGTCGTGCTCTCCTGCAACGTCCGCGAGGGCTTCTCGTCACAGACGATCATGGACGGCCTGACGAGCGGGGCGCAGTCCCTCGGGATGCCGCCGTCGTTCGGCTACGGCCTGCAGGGCAGGTCGCGCGAGCAGATGCGTGCCTTCCTGAGCTTCGCGATGGCCTTCCTGCTTTCCATCATCTTCATGTACCTGGCGCTGGCCGCGCAGTTCGAGAGCTTCCTGCACCCCGTGACCATCCTGATGGCCCTGCCCGCGACGGTGCCCTTCGCGTTGCTCTCGATCGTCGCGCTCAACGCCTCCATCAACATCTTCTCGATGCTCGGCATCCTGGTCCTCTTCGGCGTCGTGATGAAGAACGGCATCCTGCAGATCGACCACACGAACGGCCTGCGCGAGCAGGGCGTGGGGCGCGAGGAGGCGATCCTCTCCGCCAACCGCGACCGACTGCGGCCGATCCTGATGACGACCTTGGCCTTCGTCGCGGGCATGGTGCCGCTGATCGTCTCCAGCGGCACAGGCGCCGCCACGAACCGCGCCATCGGCACGGTCATCTTCGGCGGTCAGACGCTGGCGCTGGTCCTGACGCTGATCGGCACACCCGTGATGTACTCGATATTCGACGACTGGGCCGCGGCCTGGCCGTGGTGGCGACGCCGACGCGGGACGAATAGCGTCGGCAACGGCTAGGCGCGTCTGGCGCGCGTTGAGCCGCGCCTCTGCGCTGCGTTCATGACACGGTGTGGACGCGCAGCATGTTCGTCGCCCCGGCGGTGTGGCTCTGGCCGGCGAGCATCAGGATGGTGTCGCCGCTCACAGCCAGACCGCGCGCCTTGAGCAGCGCCTCGCCGTGCACGATCATCTCGTCGGTCGTTTCCACTTCCTGGAGGAGCAGTGGCAGAACGCCCCACCACAGCGCGAGGCGGCNNTCGGTGAAGGCCACGATCAAGCGACAGGCCAGCTCTTGGGCCACGGCGCGCGCGACGCGTGCCAGGGCCACGGCTGCCGCGGATCCACGCCCCACGATCTTGTCCGGCGGCTCGATCGCGAGGTGCTCTTCGGTATAGACCGCGATGCGGGCCATGGTCTCGACAGACTCGACCGGGAAGCGGCCGGCAGCGGTCTCGGCGGAGAGCATCACGGCGTCGGTGCCGTCCACGATGGCGTTGGCCACATCCGAGGCCTCGGCGCGCGTCGGGCGTGGGCTGGTCACCATGCTCTCGAGCATCTGCGTGGCCGTGATGACGACCTTGGCAGCCCCATTGGCCGCAGCGATGATGCGCTTCTGAAGAGTGGGGACCTCCTCGGTCGACAGCTCCACGCCCAGATCGCCGCGCGCGACCATNNGGCCGCTGTGCCGCCGAGCGTGGCCACGAGCGCCCGGGCCTCCTGCACGTCCACGGCGCGGCGGACGAACGAGAGGGCGACGTAGTCGACACCGTGGCCGATGCCAAAGGCGAGATCGGCGCGGTCCTTCTCGGTCAGGGCCGGCGTCGAAAGCGCCACGCCGGGCAGGTTCATGCCCTTGTGCGGCTTGAGCAGCCCGCCGTGGATCACGGTGCATTCCACGCGGTCCCCCACCACTGCGACGACGCGCAGAGCGATGTTGCCGTCGTCGAGCAGGATGCGGTCGCCGTGGTGCACGTCTCGCGGCAGCGCCGGATAGGTCGTTGACAGCAGGCTCTCGCTGCCCAGCACCGACTCGTCCGTCGTGATCGTCACAGGCGCGCCATCGCGCAGCACGACCGGCTCCCCGCCGGCCAAGTCCCCGATGCGGATCTTCGGCCCAGCCAGGTCCTGCAGGATCGCGACGGGTCGATCGAGACGGGCGGCGATCTCGCGCACGCGCTCGATCACCGCGGCATGCGCCTCGCGTGTGCCGTGGGAGAAGTTCAGGCGCACGACGTCGACGCCGGCGACGATCAAGCGCTCGAGCACGCCAGGGTCCTGCGAAGCTGGTCCGACCGTGGCCACGATCTTGGTGCGCCGCATGAGCGGGACGAGTATCGCCTCTTGCGCCGTGCGCGGCAAGCGGAAGAGGCGCCGGCGGAAGGAGGTTCCGCCGGCGCCCCGAGCACACTCAGTCGAGGGATGGAGGGACGGCCCGTCAGGAGGGAGTGAGTCGTAGGTCCGATCAGTTAGAGCTGTTGCTTCTTTCGCGTCTTGGCCGGAGGCGCAGGCGGCCGCGGCTCTGTCTGCGACCCGCCGACGACCACCTTCAGCTCCGTCGGCCGGCCGTCGCGCTGGACCGTGAGGGAGAGTTCTTCGCCTGGAGTCGCCTCAGCCAGCGCGTGCTGCAGCGCGCCCCCGTTCGCAACGTCCTGATGGCCCACCCGGACCAAAATGTCGCCGACCTTGACGCCTGCCTTGGCGGCCGGTCCGTCGGGCGTGACACTGACCACCAGCAGGCCTTGCTCGCCCTTGACCTTGAAGTACTCGGCGAACTGGCCTGAAATCTCCTGGTAGCCGATGCCCAGTTTCTGCGGGCCATGCGCGCTGGGCGGCCCCATGTGCATCTGGAACTCGCCCGCGCCTGGCATGGGTGGCATGTCCATCTCAGGCATGCCGCCGTGGGGCATCTTCATTTCCGGCAGCGGCATCTCAGGAAGGCGCATGTGCCACGGCTCCGGCTTGCTTTCGTCCAAGGTCGCGCTGAGTTTCTGCGGGGCTCCCTGGCGCACGATCTCGATCGTGACCGTTCGCCCGGCAGGCGTCTCCCGCACGCGCCGCGTCAGCTCCAGCGCGCTCTCGACCGGCAGGCCCTGGTACGCCACGATCACGTCGTCGACCTTGAAGCCTGCTTTGGCAGCCGGCGAGTCCGGGCGAACCTCGCGCACCAGCGCGCCGCGCTCGTCCTTGAGCTTCAATTTCTCGACGGTCTGGGCGCTCACCTCGTCGAGGGCGATGCCCAAATGACCGCCCCCATGGGCGAAGAAGAAGGCATGGCCTTCGCCTGCCTGTTCCTGGCTGAGCGCCGGGCGAGCGAGCGTCGCCATCGTGACCGCCGCCAGAGCTGCCAAGCCAAAGGTTCCCAAACGCATGACATTCCTCCTGAACTCATTCCCGAAGCGGGGCGACCGTGCCCCATTCTGTTTGTTGTGACGCGTCGCGCGGGCGAAAGGACGGTGGCCGTCAGGGGACAGCGGCCGGCGTGCGGGCTGGGCAGCTACTCGAGATTGAGCTTCAAAGAGACCGGCTGTCCGTCGCGCAATACCGTCGCGTCGAGCAGTTTCTCGCCCTGCAGTCGGCCGTAGAGTCCCATCAGCGTGGCCAGGCCGTCTATCTGCGTCCCATTGATCTCGGTGATCACGTCGCCCACGCGCAGGCCCACGTCGGAAAGGACAGTGCCGGCGGCCAGGCGCCGAACCGCGACGCCGGTCACACGCCCGCCTTCAGTCACGGGCGCGAGCGCTGTCTCGGCCAGGATGCGGTCCATCTCCAGAGCCACGCGGCGATCGACATCGGCGCGCGGCAAGCTGACCGACGTGGCTGCCGGGACGCTGGCCACTGCGGCGCGCGTCGGGGTCGGTGAGGGAGTCGGGCGCGGTGCGGGCTTGCCTGCGGTGGGGCTCAGGCGCACGGTGGCGCGCTCTTCGCCGAACGCCAGAACGACGCTGTCTGAGGCCACGGAAACGAGCTGGCCTCCAAAGGCATTCTCGCCCATCGCCACGATGCGCGTGCGGCCGCCCGAGCTAAGGACCGCGACCGAGGCCGCCTCATCGCGCGCGACGACGGACCCCTTGAGCGCGAGGTCCGGCGGAGCAGCGGCCGGGAGCGCCGTCAGCAGGAAGGCGAAGAGGGATGCGAGGAACATGGCGACCGTCTCCAACTAGCACACTACACGGCCGCAGCCCGACGCGTCAAGCACTCTGGCTGCGCACCTGAGCTCCCCTCTCCCCGCTCGAGGGGAGAGGGATAGGGTGAGGAGGCTCAACACTCCGATCAGGCGCGTCGGATGCTCGCGACCTCTATTGC
>PMCG01000052.1 GCA_003155335.1 Acidobacteriota bacterium | reverse complement strand
AAGCCCGCGGACTACCGCTCCACCAATGCGCTCATTGGAGCCGACAAGCTGCACGCCGCTGGCAACCTCGGCCAGGGCGTGATCGTCGCGGTGATCGACGCGGGCGTGGCGAACTCGCCGGCCGTCCCGGCGCTGGCGGGCCAGGTCATCGGCGGCGAGAGCTTCGTGACCGACGATCCAGTCGCGTCCGCGACGAGCCGGAATAACGGCACGCACGGCACATGGGTCGGCACTGTGATCGCGGGGAACGCGCTCTTCAAGTTCAGCAACGCGGGCTCGTTCGTGGGCGCGCTCAAGCTCGAGATGCCCAGCGCGATCTTGGGCGCGTGTCCCGATTCGCCGGCCGTGGCCCTCTGCTCCGTACCGATGGTCGGCGTTGCGCCCGGAGCCAAGCTCTACGCATTGAAGGTGTTTCCTTCCAGCGGCGACAGCGCCCCGGAATCAACCATCCTCGCCGCGATGGACCGCGCGATCACGCTCAAGCACCGCTTCAATCAAGGTGCGCCCACAGCGCCGGTCGCAGGTGACGGCACGGAGGACGATCCATTCCAGTACGACGCGCTCAACATCCAGGTGGTCAATATGAGCCTCGGCGGGCCGACCATTCTTGCCGGCAGAGACCTGGAGGACCAGCTCACGACCAAGATGCTCAAGGAAGGCATCACGATCGTGGCCTCGGCAGGCAATTCGGGCTTCGCGGCCATGACGGGCGGCAGCCCGGGCAGCGGCTTTGGCTCGCTGACCGTGGGCGCTGCCAGCGAACCCGCTCATGAACGAGTGGTCGCCGACCTCTTCTATTGTGGACTGGGATGCGGCACGGCGTTTCGGCCTTCCGATGCGATACAGACCGCCGACTTCAGCTCTCGCGGTCCGACAGCTGACGGGCGATTCGACCCGGACATCACCGCGAACGGCGTCTGGGTCTGGGCCCAGGGGACCTGCGAGGGCGATCCCGCCTGTCTGGCCGGCACAGTCCGCGCGCCGCTGAGCTTCGTGTCCGGCACGTCCTTCTCGGCCCCGACCGTTGCTGGTGCGGCGGCCCTGCTACGTCACGCGGCGCCGCGAGCCAGCGCGGCGCAGATCCGCAACGCGCTCATCGCTGGCGCCAATCCGCGCCTGCTGGGCGACGGTTCGAAGCGCATCGACCAAGGGCACGGGTTCCTCGACGTGCCTGCTGCCCTCGCTATGCTCAAAGGGGGTCGCGTGAGCTCGATGATCGAGCGCTCGTTCCCGACCAGCTTTGTCCAGCAGAACATCGGCGCGCTCGGCTTCCGCCCCGTCGTCTTCCACGGCGACTCCTTCTCCGCGCACGTGGACCTGCTCAAGCCTGGCGAGGTCGCGCAGTTCTTCGTGCCCGCGGACGTGTGGACCGACCAGTTCGTGGTGAGATTCAGCCACATCACCCCCGAGCTGCCGTCGGAGCAGCAGAACCAGATCTTCGGCGACGATCTGCTCGTGCGCATTGCAGACGCGCCCACGTCCACGTGGTCGTCGCCTTGCTCCCTGGCGCCCACCAATGCCTGTGAGGCGTACATCAAATCAGATCAGGCGATCACGCTCGACAATCCGCAAACAGGGCTCGTGCGCGTGGCTATCCAAGGCGATTGGACCAATGCCGGCAGGGTCGCAGCCGATTTGGTCATTGAACGCACACGTGGCCGTCAGGGTCCGCCGACCGCGCTGGGTCGAATACAGCAGGACGACCTGATCCCAGTGCAGGTGAACATTCCCACCGGAACGGCTCAGGTAGTCTTCGAGCTGTCCTGGGAGGGCAACTGGGGCCGCTATCCGACCAATGACCTGGACATGCTCCTGCTCGACCCCAACTATCCGACGTCGGACGTCAACCTCGACGGCGCCACCGCTGCCAGTCCTGAGCGAGTCGTGATCGATAGCCCCCTCGCTGGAGTGTGGACAGTGTACCTCCAGGGCTTCTCTGTGCTGCCCCTGCGCGGCGATCGTGACGGGAACTCGGAGGAGTACGTGCTGCGAGTCACAGCCGACGGCAAGCGCTTGAAGGCACTGCAGAGCAACTAGCCAGTTCGTGGCGCGGTACGTAGGGGCGATTCATGAATCGCCCCTACGCTGCTGCCTTGTCCAGGGATCGGGGTCAGCGAGGGCAGAAGACGACGCGTTGCCGGTCGCCGTGGTAGACGTAGGTCCTGTCAGCGTGCTCGAGCTCGATCAGGAAGCCCTTTGTCTCGACCTTGTCGTAGCGTTGGTCCGGCTCGGGACATCCCAGACTCGTGTCAGGCCACGTCACCGGCCGCAGGCGTATCACCCTGACATCTTTGATCTCGACCTTGAGGCGCGCCGCCAGGTCGCGTCGCGCCAGGTCCTGCACGCGTGTGACAACTTGCAGATACTTCGGCGTGTCAGGCGCAGTCTGGTGATCGCAGATCACGGCGCGGCCCGCGCCAACGTGCACGTGATGCAACGTGCCGTCGACGTCCACACGCACGTCATAGCCAGGGACGAGAACCTGCGCGTACTGCATGCCCTTCTCCGGGCAGCCCAGCGCCGCGTCTGGCCACTCGACAGGGCGGACGTCGGCAACGCGCAGGTGTTCTGCGGTCACGCGCAGCGCCTGTGCCAGCGCTGCCTGCGCGAGCCGCACAGCAGCCGCCCGGTCTTCCTCAGCCGAGCCGGTTGCCAGGACAGCTGTGCTGATGAGGATCGCCAGCGTCCGCGTCATCGCCTCTATCGTAGCGCGAACCCCGCGCCCGAGCCGGACCTACCCGCTCTGGCGCATGATCGCGCATCTGCTCAATCATCAGAGCTACCATCGCGGTCAGGTGACCAACTACCTGCGCCTGCTGGGCGTCGAGCCGCCGCGGCTGGATCTCCTCGTCGCGTACGACATGGGCCTATCAGCTCGCCAGCGTCGCTGACGCACGACGGGGCAGTTGGGCCATAATCGCTCACAAGGAGGTGTCCGATGAACCCGACGCTTCGACGCGTGATCACCGCCGGCCTCGGCTCGCTCGCCATGACGGAGAAGGCGGTGCGGCAGTTGATCGACGACCTGGTCTCAAAGGGCGACATCACCCGCAGCGAGGGTGAACGCCTGCTCGTGGACCTGGAGCGAAAGTGGCAGCAGGAATCCGGGCGCCTCGGAGTGAAGTGGGAGCAGGGACGCCAGAATCTCGAGCGGATGATCGCCAGCGCCGTGTCCACCGCGCTCGACCGAGTCGGGCTCGCACGCAAGGCGGAAGTCGAAGCGCTCAAGCGGAAGGGCGAGGGCCGCGCGGCCGGGAAGAGCCGCTCCGCGGCGGCGCGCAGCGGTGCTCGGCGCCGCAGGAGGGCGACGCCCGCAGCGGACAAAGGCAGCTCGTCCTAGTCGCCGAGGTGCCGGCGACGGGTGCGCGCTTCGGCGCGAGTGAAAACCAGGGCATGAGCAGGGGAATGAGGACTTGGCGGAGAGCGCTGGCGACCGTGGCCATCGTGGTGTGCACGATCGGCTGCGACCGGGTGAGCAAGCACTTCGCGGCGCGCGAGCTGCGGGACAGCCCGCGCCAGTCCTATCTCGCCGACACCCTGCGCATCGAGTATGTCGAGAACCGCGGCGGCTTCCTCAGCATGGGCGCGAACCTGCCCGAGCGCACGCGCACGCTGATCTTCGTCTTCGGGACCGCGGTCATGCTCGTCGGACTGACCTTCGGCCTTGTGCGCCACGACAGGACGACCTGCGCCACCATCGGACTGAGTCTGATCTGGTCCGGCGGCGTGTCCAACCTGGTCGACCGGCTGGCTCACGGCCGCGTCGTGGACTTCCTCAATGTCGGTTTCGGCCCGCTCCGGACCGGCATCTTCAACGTCGCGGACCTGGCGATCACCTGCGGCGTCGCGCTGGTGCTTCTCGGTAGCTGGGGCACGAAGCGGTAGGGGGCGGAGTCGCGCCTAGCGCATATCGTCGCGCAGGTCGGTGAGGAAGCGGCGCGCGTAGTAGAACACCGCGGTCGAGACGACCAGCCCGGCGATCAGACGCGGGGCGAGTGGCATTGCGCCGCCCACGAAATCGTCGAAGATCCATCCGACCACGCTGCCGAGTAGGGCGGCGAACAGGCTCGGCATCATGCACTCTCCGCTGACGCGCCCGCGCCCAGCGCTAGCTCTGGGCCAGGCGGGCGAGGTACCCGCTCAGGCGCTGCTCGTCACTCGGATCGATGCCGACGAAGTGGACGCCGACCTGGTAACCCGCGCTCTCGGCCAGCGCAGCGATACGCAGATGGCGCACCTCAGCCTGCACGCAGACGGTCTCGCCTTCGATGTCCAGGGCGAAGTCGTAGATGCCGCCCACCTCGAGCGGCGTCGCGAGGTGCAGCAGCGCGCCTCCATGCGACAGGTCGAGCACGCGCGCCCGCACCTCGGCTCGCAGGGACCCTCGCAAGGGCTGCTCGATCATGGCGCCTTCCGGCGTTCTCTCTCGAGGTAGGAGGCGAGCAGCGCGCGGTCGAGGGACTGGAGACGCACGAAGTCCATGCCGACGCGATAGGGCGCGCTGGCGTTGCCGGAGTCCTCGACGTAGACCACACGGCCCTTCAGATCGACCGACACGTGCGAGAGGTTCAACGTCAGATCGCAGGACGAGCCCGGCGCCATGGGGATGCCCATCTCCAGCGTGGCGCCGATCTCCGACAGGGACAGCACGCGAAAATCGGCCAGGACCGTGGCGCGGCCATCCAGACGTCCCTCGACGCTAACACGGGGGTGACGGCGCCTCTCGGCCGGTTTGCTCATCGCTTCGTGGAAGGATGGTAGAAGGCCACGGCGCGCGGGTCAAGAGGGAGAAGAGAGCCTGGAACACGAAGCGTCGCCGGGGGGGCACGCCTTACGGTCGGCCGGCTACCCAGCCCGGGTTGCATCTGCTAAGATGCGCACGCTTTTGCGGGCATTCTCTTGGGCCGCGTGGTCGCGCTATCTTGGATTCTCGATGGTGACTCGGGCTCCTTCCAAACGCTCGCACCTGCGACGGCACCGGGGTGCGACTGCCTCGGTGGAGGTTCGCGCATGACGGCGAAGTCCCTCGGCGTGGCGCCGGATCGCGTGCACGGCGTGCTCGCCGGACTGCTCTTGGTCGACGGTTTCGACGTGGTCTTCGACTACGAGCGCAGCCGGGGCTCCTGGTTCCACGACTCCCGCGCGGGCCGTGACTACCTCGACTGCATGACTTTCTTCGCCTCGAGCCCGATCGGCTACAACCACCCCAAGCTCAAGGACGCTGACTTCCTGGCCACGCTGCACCGGGTCGCGCAGCTCAAGCCCTCGCTGTCGGACATCTACACGGTCGAGTTCGCCCAGTTCGTCGACACCTTCAAACGGCTGGCCGTGCCGCAGGGATTTCCCCACGCCTTCTTCGTCGAGGGCGGCACGCTGGGCGTGGAGAACGCGCTCAAGACGGCCATGGATTGGAAGGTCCGCAAAAACCGGGCGCGCGGCGTGAGCGCCGAGCGCGGGACCCAGGTGATTCACTTCCGCGAGGCGTTCCACGGCCGCTCGGGCTACACGCTCTCGCTCACCAACAGCGACCCGGTCAAGACGGATCTGTACGCGAAGTTCGCTTGGCCGCGCATCGACAACCCCAAGCTGCGCTTCCCGGTCACGCGCGAGGTCGAAGCCGAGCTGGCCGCCGCGGAAGGGCGCGCCCTCGATCAGATCCGACGCGCCTTCAAGGAGAACGCCGACGACATCGCCGCGCTGATCATCGAGCCGATCCAGGGCGAGGGCGGCGACAACCACTTCCGCGGCGAGTTCCTGCGCGCGCTCGAGGGCCTGTGCCGCGAACACGATTGCTTCTTCATCGTGGACGAGGTGCAGTCTGGCGTGGGGCTCACCGGCAAGATGTGGGCCTACGAGCACTTCGGCATCACGCCCGACGCCATCTGCTTCGGCAAGAAGACACAGGTCTGCGGCTGCCTGGTCGGCCCGCGAGTGGACGAGGTCAAAGACAACGTCTTTGCCGTGTCGTCGCGGCTGAACTCGACCTGGGGCGGCAACCTCACGGACATGGTGCGCGCCGCACGCATGCTGGAGGTGATCCACGAGGAAGGGCTGGTCGAGAACGCGCGCGTCGTGGGCGAGCGCCTGCTCGGCGGCCTGACGGCGATCCAGCAGGAGCTGGGCGGCCGCATGAGCAACACCCGCGGNNCTGCTGGTGCTGCGCTCGGGCGTGCGCTCGGTGCGCTTCCGGCCGCCGCTCAGCCTCAGCCGCGAGGAAGCCGACGCCGTGCTGGAGATCGTGCGCCGCACGCTGAAGGCATTGTAGGGGGGAGCCATGATCGAACGAGAAGCGCTGGTTCGGGTCTACTCGGACGTTCTCGGCGTGAAGGGGACCAAGGGACGGCTGGTGCGGGTCGCGGCCGAGGGCTTCTACGAGATCACCGTCGAGTCGGGCGGGAAGAACTACACGGGCCTGCTGCCGATCTCCTCGACCGTGCTCTTGGCCTGGGACCCGGTGGCCGAGTTCGGCACGTTCGAGGTCGAGCGCTAGGCCGGTCAAAGTCACACGGAGCCAGAGGGAGGACCGGGAATGGCAGATCTTCTGCGCGTCGTGCAGTGCGGTCTGGGGCCGATCGGCCAGGCAGTGGCGCGGCTCGTGCTGGACACGCCAGGCCTCAAGCTCGTCGGCGCGGCGGACGTCGACGGCGAGAAGGCCGGTCGCGATCTCGGCACTGTCCTCGGCCTGGGCCGCAGGCTGCGCGTCAAGGTCGAGGCCGACGCGGCGCGCGCTGTGCGCAAGGGCCGGCCGCGGGTGGCCGTGGTCTCGACGGTCTCGAGCCTGCGCGAGGTCAAGCCGCTGATCCTCGACCTGGTGAAGCGCGGCGTCCACGTCGTGACGACCTGCGAGGAGTTGGCCTCCCCGACTCCGGCCCACCAGGCGTCTTTTCGCGAGATCGACCGAGCGGCACGCAAGAAGCGGGTGTCGGTGCTGAGCACGGGGGTGAATCCCGGCTTCAGCATGGACCTGCTGCCCCTCATGCTCACGGCGCTGTGCGTCGAGGTCAAACGCATCTCGGTGACACGCGTCGTCGATCTCGCGACGCGCCGCCTGAGTCTCAAGCGCAAAGTGGGCGCCGGGCTCAACCTGCAGCAGTTCCGGCGCGCCCTGGCCGACGGCGTCGTGCGCCACATCGGCCTGCTCGAGTCAGCGCACATGATCGCCTCAGCTCTGGGCTGGTCGCTCGATCGCGTCGAGGAGACGATCGAGCCGGCGACCGCGCCGCGCGATCTGGACACGGAGCACCTGCGCATCCCGGCCGGCGCAGTCTCCGGCATCAAGCAGCACGCGCGCGCCTACCGCAAGGGTGAGCTGATCCTCTCGCTCGACTTGCAGATGTATGTCGGCGCCGAGTCGCCGCGAGATCACATCCTGGTCGACGGCACTCCGCCGATCGACCTGACCATCGCGGGCGGTGTCGCGGGCGACGTGGCCACAGCGGCCATCGTGGTCAACAGCTTGCCGCGTCTGTTCGCGGCGCCGCCAGGCCTGCTGACGATGCGCGAGGTCCCTGCCGTGACGCGCTTCAACTTCGAGGACCTCGCGGCTGCGCTCAAGAAGCGCAAGAAGTAGCGCGCCATGGCCACGCTGGTCGTCGGTAGCGTCGCGTACGACACCATCGAGACGCCCTTCGGCAAGGCCGAGCGCATCCTCGGTGGCAGCGCGTCGTATATTTCCGTGGCCGCGTCGTTCTTCGGCCCGGTGCGCCTGGTCGCGGTCGTCGGCAGCGACTTCGGCGAGCAGCAGTTCGCGGCGTTCCGCGGCCGGCCGATCGACCTGGACGGCCTGGAGCGCGCCGACGGCCAGACGTTCCACTGGCAGGGCAAGTACTCCTCGGACCTCAACTCGCGCGAGACGATCCGCACGGATCTGAACGTCTTCGAGCGCTTCCGGCCCAAGATCCCAGCGTCCTACCGGCGCTCGGAGCACGTCTTTCTCGGCAACATCGATCCCACGCTGCAGCGCGAGGTGCTCGATCAGGTCGAGCGGCCGCGCCTGGTGGCCTGCGACACGATGAACTTCTGGATCTCCGGCCAGCCCGAGGCCCTGCGCAAGACCCTGGCGCGCGTGGACACACTGCTGATCAACGACGGCGAGGCGCGCGAGCTGTCCGGCGAGTGGAACCTGGTCAAGGCAGCGCGGGCCATCCGCGC
>PMCG01000098.1 GCA_003155335.1 Acidobacteriota bacterium | reverse complement strand
GAACGCCGCGTGCCGCTTGCGCGTCAGTCAAAGCCTGCTTCCCGGACCCCATCGGCCAACGACTGCCGGCGGCCGGGACGCGCAATCGAGGTTCCCAGGAACGCAATCTCGGCGCACAATGGAGCGCGTTTGCATCTGACTGGATCGCCTGACCGGGAGAAAGCGTGGAACCGCTGAGCCTCGTCGCACTGGGCGTGGGTCTGGTCGTGTGCCGCCTCGCGTGGGTGGCGTCCGACCGTCGGGCCGCGATGCGACGGCGAGTGCGTGCTGCGGCGCGTGTGTTGGGGTTAGAGACAGCAAATGGCTCCTGGGCGTCGGGGCGAATCGACGGATTCCACGTCGAGATCCGCCCTCTTGGGTCTGGCTCGTACGTGGAGTTGAACGTGGACAGCGCCAGCCGGCCAGGCACACGCATCCCGCCAGATCTGATGCTGCGGTCCGTCACGGTCGCCGAGAGGCTAGAGAATGAAGAGGATGTTCAGACCGGCGACGAGCCCTTTGACAACACGATGCGCATCGAGGGCAAGACCGACGAGGTGCTGGCGTTGCTTGACGGGACGACCCGCCAGCTCATCGACGAGGCGCTTGCGACGAACCTGCGAGTCTGGGACGGGCGCCTGTGCCGCGACGTCGACGGCGAGGACCTGGTCAAAGAGATGCGGCGCGCGGTGGAGCTGGCCGGCCGTCTGACGCTGTCACCTGACTCGATGCCGCGTCGCTTGGCGCACAATGCGCGCGCAGATCCTGTGGCCGGGGTGCGCTTGCGCAACCTCGACGCCCTGCTCCAGCACTATCCGGAGGCGTCGTGCACGCACAAGCTCCCGGGCGACCTGCTCGACGATGCGTCCGCACAGGTGCGGCTGCGTGCAGCCCTAGCATCCGGAAGGAAGGGCTACGCGACACTCGCCCATCTTGTCGACGCCGACGAAGCGAGCGCGGAGGTCGCGCTGGAGGCCTTTGACTTCCTCAACGCCCACGTGCCTCAGAGAAGCCAGTGGCCTTTCATCGACTCGGCGCTCAGGCACCGCTCACGATGGGTTCGCGAGCGCGCCTTTGGCCAGGTGGTGTGCGTCGGCGGTCCCAAGGCACTGCTGCGGCTGGCGCGCTTACTCGCGGATCCCGACGTGGAGTTGGCCGTCGAGGCGGCGCGAGCGATCGCGAGACTCGGCGACAGGTCCTGCGAGCTGGCGCTGATCAAGGCACTCTCTAACAAGGATCTGCGCCTGCGCAAGGCCGCGGCTGAGGCCCTCGGCGCCTTCGGCACGACGGTCGCCGTGATGCCTCTCCAACAAATGATTGGCGGCGCAGCGACTTCGATTCTGACGCCAGATCTCCGCAAGGCAGCGCACAACGCCATTCGGCGGATTCAGTCGCGCCTCCGTGGGGCGGAGGCCGGTCAGCTCTCGCTGGCGCGGTCCGGAGATGTTGAGGGGCAAGTGACCCTCACGGCTCTCGGGAGCGAAGGCGATCTCGCGGTTGCCGACAAACGAGGTCGTACAAAACGGCCAACCCGACGAGCCTCGGGAAGCAAGAAGGCCGCCCGCTAAGTTCCCTGCCGCGCGGGCGGAGTAGAGGATGGGTCCTTGTCGCCGGGCGAGGCGTCGGTGTCCGTAGTCGCGCCAGGCGCGCCACGTGTGCGATACCACTCGGCGTCGACCTCCGTGGCGTGCGCGTGCTCCGCTGGCAACTCGTCCTGCTGGAAGATCGCGTCCACCGGGCACACGGGCACGCAGGCGCCGCAGTCGATGCAGACTTCCGGGTCGATGTAGAGCTTCTTCTCCGTTTCGAACGCGGCCTCGTCTGTCCTGGGATGGATGCAGTCCACCGGACACACGTCCACGCAGGCTCCGTCCTTGGTGCACANNCGCCGCGTGCGGATTGCGGAACAGGAAGCGCGGCTGGCCGTGCTCAACTTCCACATCCAGCTCCAGCCCGTCCACGTACGCCAGGTGCTCCCGAGCCACGACTACTGCGATCTCACCGTCGCCGAACACCTGGTCCGAAGCCCGAGGCGGACCGCCGTCGAGATCGAGGACGTAACGCATGCGCGCCGGGCCAGGATGCCGCGCATCCGGGGCCACGCCCAGCCGCAAGGCCGGCGTCTGCGAACCTTGCTGTTCTCCGGCCAGCATCCGAACGACGTCTTTCACACGCGAAGTCAACGTGATCATGCCAACCTCCTATGCCAGCGCTGGCAGCGCGCATCGGCGCGATGTCAGGCCGTGAGACCTCTCGCCGCACGCAAGGACGCCACGTGGCTCTCGGCGTGATAGGACGAGCGCACGAGCGGACCGGACTCGACATGGCGGAAGCCCATCCCGAGCCCAGCCTGCCGCAGCTCGACGAACTCGTCCGGCGGATAGTAGCGCACCACAGGCGCGTGATCTCTGGAGGGGCGCAGGTACTGCCCGATCGTCAGCACGTCGGCCCCGGCCTCGCGAATGGCGCGCATGCACTCGATGATCTCGTCCCACTCCTCGCCCAGTCCGACCATGATCCCGCTCTTGGTCACAAGGCCCTCGGCCTTGGAGAGCCGCAGGACATCCAGCGAGCGCGTGAAGCGGGCACCGGGACGGATCGTGCGGTAGAGTCGCGGCACGGTCTCGACATTGTGGTTCAGGACGTCTGGCCGCGCGTCGAAGACGGTCTGAAGCGCCGCGCGCGCGCCCTTGAAATCCGGGATCAGCACCTCCACGGCGCAGCCAGGCACAAGCACCCGGATCTCGTGGATGCAGGCCGCGAAGGAGCCGGCGCCGCCGTCGGGCTGCTCGTCGCGGTTCACCGACGTGATCACGGCGTGCTTGAGCCCCATGACGGCGATCGCCTCGGCCACGCGCCGTGGCTCGTCCGGATCCGGCGGCAGGGACGGCAGACCCGTTGCGACGGCGCAGAAGCGGCAGGCCCGCGTGCAAACGCTGCCGAGGATCATGAACGTGGCTGTGCCGCGGTTCCAGCACTCGCCGAGGTTCGGGCAACGAGCCTCTTCGCAGACTGTATGCAAACGCTGCGCTCGCACCAGCCGCAGCAGTCCCTCGTATCGCTCGCCCATGGGCGCGCGGGCCTTGATCCATGCCGGCTTCGCATCTACCCCGACGCTCATCGTCGCTCACCTGCTGCCCTGGCCGCGCCGCCGACCTTGACCGGCAGACAGGCATCCTCACTTATCGCTACGAAACGCGCGCGCCCTTGGGTTTGC
>PMCG01000156.1:973-4613 GCA_003155335.1 Acidobacteriota bacterium | reverse complement strand
CGGCATGTGGTTCGAGCGCTTTGTCATCATCGTCGTGTCCCTTCACCACGACTACCTGCCGTCTTCTTGGCACATGTACAAGCCGACCCTGGTCGACTATGGAATCTTGGCCGGCTCGTTCGGGATCTTCTTCACCTTGGTCCTGCTCTTCGCGCGCGTCCTGCCAGTCATCGCCACAACGGAGATGAAGGCCGATCTACCGAGAGCCCAGGCCGGGCATGCCGGAGGTCTGCATGCCTGAGCAGGCCTTCGCCGTTGTCGGCTTCTTCGAGAACGCGGACGCGTTGGTGCGCGCCGCATCGTCGCTTCGCGGTTCGGGCCTCGGCCACGTCGAGGGCTACACACCGTACCCGGTGCACGGTCTGGCATCGGCGCTACGACTCCGCCGCTCGCCCTTGGGTGGCATGGTCCTGGTCATGGGCGTCTTGGGCGCGCTCACCGCGATCCTGTTCCAGTGGTGGGCCAACGGGATCGACTACCCGACGGTCACGGGTGGCAAGGCGCTCTTCTCGTGGGAGGCCTTCGTCCCGGTCATGTTCGAGGTGACCGTGGCGTTTGCCACTTTCACCGCTGGCGTCGGCATGCTCGTGCTGCTGAACCGTCTGCCGTTCTTCGCCCATCCGCTGCTGTCTTCTCCGGCGATGGCCCAGATCACCCGCGACCGGCTCGCACTTGCTATCGAAGCTGAGCGCTCGGCAGCCCTTGACGTCGAGCCGGCGCGCGCCGCGCTGATCAGCGCAGGAGCGCTCGCCTGTGAAGTCGTGCCGTATCCTGTGCCGCTGCCTCGACTGGCTGCTGCGACTCTCGGGCGACTGGCGGCGAGCATCGGCGCTGCCTGCCTGGTGTCCGGCGTGCTCATGTACTGGTCGGTGAAGCTCTTCCCTGTGCTGCCTCCGATGGTGAAGATGCTGGATCAACCGCGCCTCGACGCTCAGCATGGCAACAGCTTCTTCGCAGACGGACGCGTGGATCAGTTGCCAGCGCCTGGCACGGTCGCGCGCGGGTTTCTGCCCTACGACGTTGCCTCGGCGGAGGAGGCGCAACTGCTCGCCAACCCCCTGCCGCGCACCCCTGAGGTCATGGCCGCGGGACGGCGTGTGTACCGCACGTACTGCCTGGTATGCCACGGCGCGCTGGCCACGGGCGACCCGCTGCTTTCGAAGGCGTATGGTGCCAAGCCGGCGAACATGCAGTCTCCCGCGATCCGCGCCTTTCCTGACGGGCACTACTACGACGTCATCATGCGCGGCAAGAACGCGATGCCGTCGTATGCGGCCGAGCTGTCGGCAGACGAACGCTGGGCCGCGATTCACTATGTGCGCGCGCTGCAACGCGCGCAGAACGCGCCCGACGAGGACCTGCGATGAGCGCCAGGCGCCTGCTCCAGCTTGTCGCTCTCATCGGAGCGCTGGGCGTTGCCGCCACTTTCGCGACAGGGGATCAGCAACGCTTCTGGGCCAACTGGGTCGTTTGGGTCCTGTGGCTCGCGACGATCGGCCTGGGAGCACTGTTTCTCGTGGCACTCGAGTACCTCGTCAAGGCGCGCTGGAGCGTGCCTGTGCGACGCGTCGCCGAGAGGGTCGCGAGCCTGCTGCTGCTGGTCGCGCCGCTGGCGATCATCGCGCTGGCCTCACTCCCAACGCTGTTTCACGCTTGGGTCGGGCCCGAAGCCGCACAGCGCTCCGCTGTCGCAGCCAAAGCCGCATGGCTCAACGTGCCGTTCTTCGTCGTTCGCCTGCTTCTCTGCCTGGCAGCCTGGCTCTGGAGTTACCGTGTCTTCGCGGTCGGCTCTCGCGCGCAGGACTCCACCCACGATCCGCGCTTCAACGTACGTGCGCGAGGTTTTGCACCTGTCTTCATGTTCTTGTTCGCCGTCACTGTGACAGTGCTGGCCTTCGATTGGATCTCCTCTCTCCAGCCGGAGTGGTACAGCGACGTCCTCGGGGTCTACATCTTCGCGGGCGCGTTCATGGCAGGACTGGCAGCGATCGCCCTGGCCGCGCTCAGCCTCAAGGCCCGTGGCCGTCTGCCCGACGTGCGCAGCGATCACCTCTACAACCTGGGCGGCTTGATGTTCGCGTTCACGGTGTTCTACGCCTACATCGCGTTCGCCCAGTACATGCTCATGTGGTACGCGGATCTGCCCGAGGAGGTGTTCTGGTACAAGCAGCGCATCGCTGGAGGTTGGCTCGCGGTTGCGCTGCTTCTGGCACTCTGCCACTTCCTGATCCCCTTCTTCGCGCTGATCACGCGCGACGCCAAAGGCGACCCGCGCCGCCTGCGCTGGGTGGCGGTGCTGGTTCTCGCGGCCCACTACCTGGATCTCTACTGGCTGATCTTTCCCGCGCTCGGCCGTGGCGTATTGTTTTCCTGGCCCGAGATTTCCTTCGCCATGCTCTTTGCCGGGAGCGGCCTCTTGTGGCTCGCCCGCGCTGAGACTCGCGGCGAAGACATGCCGGTCGGGGATCCATTCCTGGCCGAGGCTCTGGAGTTCCGCCTGTGATCGAACGCTACGTGAGTCCGGAGGAGTGGCGGCGTCTCCTCGTGGGGCTGACAGTGGTGATCGGCCTGCTTCTCGTCCTCGGTCTGTTTGCGCTCATCGTCGTGCCAGGGCTGCGCAACGCCAATCGACCGCCGACGCAGACGCCGATCGAGACCGTTACGGGTGAATCCGGCTGGCTGGATCCGACCGAGTATCCTCCCACCCGCGGCTACGAGATTCCGCCGCTGGATCCTCAGACGGTGATGGAGCCAGCGCCGGACATGCTGAGCCGCGGGAAGGCCCTCTACGGCCAATACTGCACGCCGTGTCACGGTGATGCAGGCGAGGGCAACGGACCTGCCGGCAGCAGTCTGAAGCCGCTGCCGCGCAACTTCGCTCAGCCGGCTGGTTGGACGAACGGCCCGGGCCGACCCGCGATCTTCAAGACGCTCGCGCAGGGCGTGCCCGCGAGCGCCATGGTGGCCTACGACATCCTAACGAAGAAGGACCGCATGGCCCTGGTGCACTACGTGCGTGTTTTCGCCAAGTTCCAAGAGCCTGCGGAGAGCGTCGAATCGCTAGCAACCCTTGCCAAGGAACTCGCCACACCAGGCGAGCGTGTGCCTAACCGCATCCCGGTCAGCATGGCAGAACGCAAGCTCATCGAGGAGTACCACCCGCCCTCGCCGGTGGCACTCACGCGCGAGGCACCCACGCAGCAGCGTCCGACCGATGGAGGCCGGCAATGAGACGACGAACGATCCTCCTCACGACAGCCCGGGCCATCGCCGGCGTGACGCTGCTTGCCTTGTCGAGCGCTGGCCGCCTCGCCGTCGGCCAGACGAACTTGGGACCCATGGGCATTGACGAGCACCTGGGCGCTACGGTCCCGCTCGATCTCGCGCTCGTCGACGAGACCGGCCAGAAGGTGACGCTCCGCGCATTGATCGACCGCCCCACGATCCTCACGCTCAACTACTTCACCTGCGCGGGCCTCTGCTCGCCGCAGCTCAACGGCATCGCCGAGCTTCTGGGTCAGATCGGACTGACGCCTGGCAAGGACTTCCGCGTGCTCACCGTCAGCTTCGACCCGCGGGACACGCCCGAGGTCGCAGCACGCAAGCGCGACAATCTGCTCAGGGTCGTCAAGCGCCCTGT
>PMCG01000156.1:0-918 GCA_003155335.1 Acidobacteriota bacterium | reverse complement strand
GCACGCGGCCTCGTGCGCCCCACGATTCCGCAGCTTCCGGAGAACTGCCGCACGTCGGTGCCGCCCGGACGCGACTACGCGCGACGCGTGATGCGCATCGCCGGCCTCGTGACCTTGGCCGTGGTTGGCCTCATCATCGGCACCATCATTCTGCGCGGCAAGGGCGAGCGAGAGGGGTGACGCAGTGACAAGCGCGACGAACACGACCACCGCTCGCAGCTACCTGGATCCGCACGGCCGCGGCGGGCTGGGCTCCTGGGTCTTCTCGACCGACCACAAGCGCATCGGCATCCTCTATCTTACGGTCATGCTCACGGCCTTCAGCGCTGCTGTCGTACTCGGCTTCCTGATGCGGCTCGAGCAACTCTGGACAGGTGGCCGCCTCTTCGGTCCGCAGGCCTACAACGCCATGTTCACGCTGCATGGCGTGATCATGCTCTTCATGTTCGTGATCCCTGGCCTGCCAGCGGTCTTCGGCAACTTCCTGCTGCCGATCATGATCGGCGCGCGCGACGTGTCCTTTCCGCGCCTCAACCTGGCCTCCTGGTACTTCTTCATGTCCGGGATGGTGCTGCTCGTGATCGCCCTCTTCAGCGGCTCCGGTCCACCGGACACGGGTTGGACCTTTTACGTGCCCTACAGCCTGCGCAGCAACACGAACGTGCCTCTGGCCGTTCTGGCCGTTTTCCTGATGGGCATGTCGTCGATCTTCACAGGCCTCAACTTCATCACCACCATCCATCGCCTGCGCGCGCCAGGGCTGACCTGGTTCCGCTTGCCGGTCTTCGCCTGGACGGTCTACGCCACCGGCTGGATCCAGGTCATTGCCACGCCAGTCATCGGCATCACGATGCTCTTGATTGTCATCGAGCGCCTGTTCGGCATTGGAGTGTTCGACCCGACCAAAGGCGGCGACCC
>PMCG01000341.1 GCA_003155335.1 Acidobacteriota bacterium | reverse complement strand
CCGGACCATGGTTGGCTCCTGCCGAGGGCGGGATCGCTGCACATGAACCGCGCGGTCGCTGTCGTCGTCCCCGCCTCTGCCCCGGCGGATCGTCGGGAGAACAGGGCGTGACGGCGGCCACAGTGCCGGAGATCGACGGCGACGTCGTCGACTCGCGCCTTCTGGGCAGATTCCACGTCGCAGCGGTCGCCTTCCAGCGCGCGCGGCAGCTTCAGAACAACGCGCGCCCCCGTGTCGAGGTGGACGGCCACAAGGTCCATCGCGTCGCTCTGATGGAGGTCATGGCGGGCGCGGTCGAGTGGAGCATCGAACCGAAAGTGGCCGCGCTGGACNNGTCGCCCCACACCGCGTCAACTCCTAGCGCCGGCGGGCGAAGACCTCGTCCCAGCGCACGCGCGCGGTGACCTGCATCAAGACGAAGAGCGTGAGCACGGCGCCGATCGTCACCGTCACTCCGGTCACGCCCTCGAAGAAGAAGGCGTAGCTGAAGAGCACGAGGAACACGAGCTGCGCTGCCCCGGCCTCGATAAGCGCGACGCGCATGCCGGCCACGATGCGCAGGTAGCTGATGACCAGGAACAGGCTGGTGCCTGCCGCGATCAAGAACGAAGCATTGATGTCCAGGTGATCCACGAGGTAGGCCAGCAGCAAGTGGAAGGCGAAGAAGGCCGCGGCCAGGAAGAAGTAGTTCATCGGGTGCAGGCTGCGGCCGCGCATGATCCCGAGGATGACCATCACGGTGAAGAAGAAGAGCAGCGACACCGGCGCGAAGAACGTGATGCGAGAGGCGAGCGGCCCTGGGTTCAACCGGTTGGGCGCGGTGACGCCGATGCGCTGGCCGCCGGCCATACTGGCGAACTGCCAGCGCAGGCGCCAGCCCTTCCCTTCGGGTGTCTTCGAACTGGGGGAGAGAGTGCCGGCAGGGAAGTCGATCTTGTCGAAGTCGGTGGTCAGATCCAGTTCGAAGTCCTTGACTTGCGCGACGCCGCCTGCGACAAAGGCGTAAGTCCAATCGCCTAGTCCGCGCGAGCGGTAGGCCACTTCGATGCGCGCGTCGCCGTGCGGCGGGAGCTCGACGGGTACGGTCAAACCCTGCGAGAGGTCGCTCACACGCGGGGCCTCGGCTCCGTTGACGCGCAAGCTGAAGCCGTCGTAGATCGCCTCGTTGGCCGGAAAGCGGAAGCAGACGTTGGTCCGGCGCGCCACGTCGTCGGGATTGCGATAGCGATACTCCGCGTGGAAGTCGACGCCATAGGTCGCGTACCAGAGCAGCCCTTTGCGTCGATGGTCCAGCGAGAGTGACGCGCGCACGCGGCTGCTGTCGAGCGGAACGTCGGCCGTGTCGATGACGGTCTTCGTGACCTTCTCGAGTCGCTCGGCGCCGGACGCCGCCTTGAGCGTGACGTCCTCGGTGACCGTGCGCGGCCGCTCGACCGCGGCCTTGGGCGCGACCTGGAGGTGTGGGCCGCCCCACAATTGCGCGACCTGCGCGGAGAGTCGTCCGTCGTACTCGCCGGTGCGGCCGACGATCGTGCCACCGAGCGCGAACCATGCGACCGCGGTCGTGGCAAAGATGAACAGGATGGCGAACAGGCGCTGGACAGTCATCTCGAAGCTCCTTTTGCTTGGCGGCGGGCCGGCGCACGGACGCTCCTGCGCGTCGCTTACAGTCCCAAGATGGCGGACGTCTGTGCGGACACGATGGAGCCTTTGCGGAGAACGCGTGGATTCGAGCGGAGAAGTCGCGCTACGTCGCTAGCGGCAGGCGCAGCGTGGCCAGCGCTCCGCCGTCTACCCGATTCTTGAGCGAGGCGCTGCCGCCGTGAAGTTGGGCCACCTCGCGCACGAACGGCAGCCCGAGACCTGTGCCGCGGCGCTCCTGCCCAGTTACGGGCACGGAGTAGAAGCGCTCGAAGACCCGCGGCAGAGCGAAAGCCGGGACTCCGGGGCCGGTGTCGGCGACGCTCACCATGGCCTGCGTCGCTTCTCTCGCGAGCTGGATCCGCACGGTGCCGCCCGCAGGCGTGGCCTGGATCGCGTTGTGCACGAGGTTCAGGATCGCCTGGCGCAGCAGCAGGTGATCGCCTCTGACGACCAGCGCAGGCTCGGCCGTCGGCACGTCGATCTGGAGCTGCCGCAAGCGTCGAAGCGGTTCCACGGTCTCGGCGACCTCTAAGACCACGAGGGCCAGGTCGACCGGGGCCGGACTCTCGATCCCGCGCTGCGCTTCAACCGCCGACAGATCGAGCATGCGGTCGACCAGCGTCTGGAGTCGCTCGGATTCGCGGCGGATGTTCTCGGTAAAGCGCTGCCGGTCCTCGGGCGGCATGCTCTCCCCGAGCAGCTCAGCCGCGGCGCGGATGGCGGAGAGTCGGGCCTTGATCTCGTGCGTCAGGCTGCGCACGTAGCCCTCGACGTAGCGTTTGCCCTCGAGCGCCTCGCGCATGGCCTCAAGCGCTTGCGTGAGCGCAGCCACCTCGCGGCCACGCGGGCGGGGAAGTGGCGTGCGCTGCCCGGCGGCGACCGCGGCGCTGTACTCGGCCAGGCGAGTCAACGGGCGCGCGATCCAGTGCGCCAGCGCGAGACTGACGATCGTGGCGATGGCCAGCGCGACCGCGCCGGAGTAGGCGATCTTGCACCGCAGAGCCGTGACCAGGCCGCGCAGCTCCCTGACCGGCTTGCCCACGGACAGCGCGCCGACGATCCGGCCTCCGCTGCGGATCGGCGCAGCGACGTAGTGCACGGAGGAGTAGGGATCGTCGGGCACGTCGCGCGAAGCGCGCGCGCCGTAG
The DNA here is from genome assembly GCA_003155335.1 of Acidobacteriota bacterium. Classification (GTDB taxonomy): domain Bacteria; phylum Acidobacteriota; class Vicinamibacteria; order Fen-336; family Fen-336; genus FEN-336. Next base: position 1,206 of record PMCG01000341.1, on the reverse strand, counting down.
GACCCGCGCAAGGTCCAGTAGACGTCGTGCCAGCGGGAATAGTCTTGGCCCTCGTCGCGGCCGCTGTCCGAATCGTAGAGCACGATGCCGCGGGCGTCCGTGACGTAGACGCGCAGATCCACGGTGCGTTTCTGGAGCTCCTGGATCGAGGCCCCGAGATCGCGCCGCAGCGCCGCGTCGAGCGCGGCGCGCAGGTCCGCGACAGGGATCGCCTGCGGTGAGGCGCGCATCTCGACAAAGGAGGCCAGCAGCGCCGAGGTCTCGGCCAAGGACTCCTCGACCGCCTTGTAGGTGTGCGGCGTCAGCTCTGCCACGACGACCTGTTCGACCGCGAGCACGCCAGCGGCGATCAGCGCGACAAAGGCCAGGAAGATCGTGAGGCGGATGCTCACCAGCGCTCCCGGAGCGAGTAGCCCTCGCCGCGATGCGTCTCGATGGCCTCGAGGTCCGGCCGCAGCGCGCGCAGCTTGGCCCTGAGCGCCTTGATGTGGCTGTCGATGGCGCGCTCGGTGGTGGCGCCCGGGTCGTCCCAGAGCTCTTCGAGCAGGCGCGCGCGAGACAGCACCCAGCCGGGATGGCGGAGCAGGGCTGTCAGCAGGCGGTACTCGGTGCGCGTCAGGTCGAGCGCCTGGCCGAAGTAGCGCACGCTGTGTCGTTGCTCATCGATGTCGAAGGGCCGGTGCGCAGCCGCCTTGGCCGGCGTAGGCTGCGCGGCCGCGCGCCGCAGCACGGCGCGCACTCGGGCCGACAGCTCGCGCGGGCTGAAGGGCTTGACCACGTAATCGTCAGCTCCGAGCTCAAGGCCGACCACGCGGTCGGTCTCCTCGGAGCGCGCCGTAAGAAAGATGATGGGCACCTCGTGCGAGCGGCGGATCTCGCGGCAGAGATCGAAGCCGTTGGCGTCGGGCAGGCCGACGTCGAGGACGACGAGCTGGACCGGCCGGGCTCCGAGCGCTGCCAATGCCGCGGCACCGCTCGCCACGTGCACGGGGTCGCAGCCATCTGTGCGCAGCGCGTAGACGATGGCGTCGGCGACTGCGGGCTCGTCTTCCACGACCAGGACCGTGGGTCTCATGGGCAGCGGGGGCCGATCCCCGGTGGGATTCTAGCGTGTGGCGGGAGATAGCGTGGGGCCGGTCGTCAGACCGGTCCCGTCGACGTTGCGGCGAGCGCGCTCAGGCAGGCGTCGAGGCAGGCTCCGGGCGC
>PMCG01000110.1:1029-7167 GCA_003155335.1 Acidobacteriota bacterium | reverse complement strand
CAAGGGGTGCAGCAGGCGATGGCGGAGATGATGCGCGAGGTCGAGCACTCGAACACAGGCGAAGGCTCGCCACGGGCGGCGTCCGAAGGCGCGCGCGAGGGTTTCCCTCCGCTGCTTCTGTTGCCCCCTTGGAGCCAGTCGTGGGGCTCCGAGGCGCCCAGCGATCCCCGTTCGACGCAGGAGGTGGTGCACGACGTGCAGGCAGCGCTCGCTCGTGCACTGGCGGCCGGCGCCTTCGCAGGACTCCCGCCGGACGAGTCGCTGGTCGTGACCGTCGAGTTTTTCACCGAGGACAGCCTCGACCTCACCGCGCGCCCGACGGCCACGCTCGTCGAGCGCCTGAAGACGCGCGACATCGACGCCCAGAAGAGCGGCTCGCTCCCGGCAGAGGAGATCGTCAAGCGCGTCGAAACCTCGCAGTTCTAGCCAGATGGGCTAGACTCGCCGAGGCCTCCCCAAGGGGGCGCGCAGGAACCCGACTCGCTTGACGTCGTCTCGCCACGTCGTCCCGCCTCCCACCCACGCTGTTCCGGCACAGCGACTGCGCATCGTCCTGCGCGGTGCTGTGCAAGGAGTCGGCTTCCGGCCGCTCGTGTACCGTCTCGCAACGGCTCTCGGTCTCTCGGGCGGTGTGCGCAACGACTCTACAGGCCTCGTCGTAGAGGTCGAGGGGCCAGTGGCGCTGATCGAGCGCTTCCGGGAAGCCCTCCGACAAGAGACACCGCCAGCGGCCGTCGTCTCCGGCCACCTGGACGAGTGGGTGCCGACCGAGGGGACCGCGGGTTTTGAGATCTGGCCGAGCGACGCAGCCGGCCGCCGCACAACGCTCCTATTGCCGGACCTGGCGACCTGCGCCGCCTGTAGTGCAGAGATCTTCGACCCAAAGGACCGGCGCTACCGCTATCCCTTCACGAACTGCACGCAGTGCGGCCCGCGGTTCAGCATCGTGCTCTCGATCCCGTACGATCGCGCGGCGACGACGATGCGGCAGTTCGCGATGTGCGCGCCCTGCGCCGCGGAATACGCCGATCCCAGCGATCGCCGTTTCCACGCGCAACCGACCGCCTGTCCCGCCTGTGGCCCACAGCTCGCCCTTTGGGACCCGACAGGGACCTGCCTGGCCGATCGCGACAAGGCGCTGCGCCGGGCTGCGGACACCGTACGTAGGGGAGAGATCCTCGCGCTCAAGGGCCTGGGCGGATTTCAGCTCGTCGTCGATGCGCGCCATGACGACGCCGTACGCCGCCTGCGGCGCGCGAAGGCGCGCGAGGAGAAACCGTTTGCGCTGATGGCGCCCGATCTGGATTGGGTGCGCAGCGCCGCTCGCGTCTCCGTCGTCGAAGAACGCCTCCTGTGCTCACCTCAAGCGCCCATCGTCCTGGTCGAGCGACGCGAAGACGGCGGAGACGTGGCGCCGTCCGTGGCGCCTGGTAACCCGAACCTCGGCGTCATGCTGCCGTACACTCCGCTGCATCATCTGCTGTTGGCGGACCTTTCCTTCCCCGTGATCGCCACTAGTGGGAATCGCGCCGACGAACCGATCTGCACCGACGAGCGCGAGGCGCTGGAGCGGCTACGAGGCCTTGCCGACGTTTTCCTCGTCCACGACCGGCCGATCGCGCGTCCCATCGATGATTCAGTCACGCGCGTCATCCTCGGCGGCGAACAGGTTCTCCGCCGCGCGCGTGGATACGCCCCGCTGCCGATCGCGCTGCCGACGCCGGCGGCGCCGATCCTGGCGGTCGGGGCGCACCTCAAGTCGGCCGTGGCGCTCACGCTCGACGCGCATGCGTTTGTCAGCGCTCACGTCGGCGACCTCGAGACCGTGGAAGCGGCCGAGGCTCATCAGCGCGCCTGTGAAGATCTGCCTCGCCTGTATGCCTGCGTCCCGGTGGCGACGGCCTGCGACGCGCACCCGGACTACGCTTCGACCCACATCGCCATGCGCCTTGGCCGTCCAACCATCGCCGTCCAGCACCACCACGCGCACGTGGCCGCCTGTATGGCCGAGAACGGAGTGCGTGAGCGGGTGCTCGGGGTGGCCTGGGACGGCACAGGCTACGGCACAGATGGAACCATCTGGGGCGGCGAATTCCTCTTGGCGGAGCCGGCATCTTTCGAGCGCTTCGCGCATCTGCGCGCGTTTCCGCTGCCGGGTGGCGACGCGGCGGTGCGCGAGCCACGCCGCGCGGCATTGGGGCTGCTGCACGCGCTGTGGGGCGAGGCGCTGTGGCAGCAGGCCGATCTTGCACCTGTGAGAGCCGTCGAGCAGCGCGAGCGACGGGTCTGGGCGTCGATGCTGGCGGCTGGCGTCAATTGCCCTGCCACATCGAGCGTCGGCCGTGTCTTTGACGCCGTCGCTTCTCTGGCAGGCCTGCGGCAGGTCACGCGCTTCGAAGGCCAGACGGCCATGGAGCTGGAGTTCGCCCTGGCGGGCATCGACACCGACGACCAGTATCCCTTCGGAATCGCGAAGTCCGGCGAGATGGCGCCGTGGGTCATCGACTGGGCACCGCTGATCGGTTCCTTCATCGAGGACGTGCGCCGGCAGGTGCCTGTGGGCTTTCTTTCGGCTCGGTTCCACAATACGCTAGTGGAGATGATCGTAGCTGTCGCGCAGCGCGCTGGCCAGGAGAGAGTCGCTCTGACCGGCGGCTGCTTTCAGAATCGCTATCTGACAGAGCGGGCCGTGAGCCGTCTCGAAGCCGAGGGTTTTCGACCGCTGTGGCACCGACTCGTGCCCCCCAACGATGGCGGCATCGCGTTGGGCCAGGCAGTGGTCGCGTCCGCGCGATGGCAGGAGGGATGAGCGGATGTGTCTGGCTGTTCCGGGGCGCATCCTGAGCGTCGCGGGTGAGGAGCTGACGCGCACGGGGCAGGTTGATTTCGCGGGGGTCGTCAAGGAAGTCAGCCTCGCATATGTCCCGGAGGCGCAGGTGGGCAACTACGTCCTGGTGCACGTCGGCGTGGCCCTCAACACGGTCGACGAAACCGAGGCCGAGCGCACACTCGACTACCTGCGACAGATCGGAGAGCTGGCCGAGCAGGAGCGGTCGTCGGACCCGTGAAGTTCGTCGACGAGTACCGCGATCCCGACCGAGTGCGCCAAATCGCAGCGGCCATCGCGCGCTCCGCGCGTCGTCCCTGGACCATCATGGAGGTCTGCGGCGGCCAGACCCATGCCATCGTGCGCTTCGGACTGGACGAGCTGCTGCCGGACACGGTCACTCTCGTGCATGGCCCTGGCTGCCCTGTCTGCGTGACGTCGGTCGAGACGCTGGACAAGGCCATGGCCATCGCTGCTCGGCGTGAAGTGATCTTCTGCTCCTACGGCGACATGTTGCGCGTGCCCGGCTCTTGTCAGGACTTGCAGCGCGTCAAGGCCGAGGGCGCTGACGTACGCGTGGTCTACTCGCCGCTCGACGCCGTGCGCTTGGCTCGTGCTCGCCCTGAGCGAGAGGTGGTCTTCTTGGCGGTGGGGTTCGAGACAACGGCGCCGGCACACGCCATGGCCGTGCGCCAGGCGCACAACGAGGGACTCAAGAACTTCTCGCTGCTCGTGTCACACGTCCTCGTCCCGCCCGCGATCGAGGCGATCCTGAGCGCGCCCGGCTGCTGCGTCCAGGGCTTTCTCGCGGCCGGCCACGTCTGCGCAGTCATGGGCGTCGCCGAGTACGCGCCCCTGGCGCGGCGCTATCACGTGCCGATCGTCGTGACCGGTTTCGAGCCCGTGGATCTGCTGGAAGGGGTCCGTCGCTGCGTGCAGCAGCTCGAGGAGGGCCGGGCGGAGGTGGAGAATGCCTACGCACGCGCGGTGCGGCCCGACGGCAACCCGGCTGCCAGGGCGTTGGTGAGTGAAGTCTTCACCATCGTGCCGCGCAAGTGGCGCGGCATTGGCGAGATTCCGGCGAGCGGGCTGGGCTTGGCGCCCGCATACGCGCACTTCGACGCCGAACGCCGCTTCGACGTCGGCGCGATCTCGGCCGAGGAGTCTGCGGAGTGCCAGAGCGGACTCGTCTTGCAGGGCCGCAAGCGACCGCACGAATGTCCCGCCTTCGGAACGCACTGCACGCCGGAGCATCCCCTGGGCGCCACGATGGTGTCGGCAGAAGGGGCCTGCGCCGCGTACTATCGCTACCGCCGTCCGCGCGGCGAGGGCCTCGAGGCGTATCGTGGCTGAGCCTGGCGGCGACGGCCTGGCCTTTACTTGCCCTGTGCCGCTCATTGGCACGGAGCGCATCCTGCTCGCGCACGGCGGCGGCGGACAGCTCATGCACCGCCTCATCGAGCAAGTCCTGGCCCCACCCCTCAGCAACGCCGCGCTCGACGCACGCCACGATGGCGGCGTGATCGCACTTCCTTCCGGGGCGCGCTTGGCGATGACCACCGACTCGTACGTCGTGCGGCCTCTGTTCTTCCCTGGTGGCGATATCGGGTCGCTGGCCGTCAACGGCACTGTGAACGACCTCGCCATGTGCGGGGCGCGCCCGCTCGGACTGTCCGCCGGTCTCATTCTGGAGGAAGGGTTCCCCATCGCAGACCTTGGACGCATCGTCGAGTCGATGCGGCGCGCGGCCCAGGCGATCCCGGTGCCGGTCGTGACGGGCGACACCAAGGTCGTCGAGCGCGGCAAGGGCGACGGGGTCTTCATCAACAGCGCTGGCATCGGTCTCGTGGGTGAGGGCATCGACATCAGACCGGCGCGAGTGTGCGAAGGAGACGCAGTCGTGCTGTCGGGCGACCTCGGCTGCCACGGCATCGCCGTGCTTGCCGCGCGAGAAGGGCTGAGTTTCGAGACGACCATCGAGAGCGACTGCGCGCCGCTCTGGGCCCCGGTCCTGGCCCTGCTCGATGCCGGCCTGCACATCCACTGCCTGCGCGATCTCACTCGCGGAGGTCTCGCGTCCGCGTTGGTCGAGATCGCCGAGGCAGGCAGCGCGTCGATCGAAATACGCGAGGACCTGATCCCTGTGCGCGACGACGTGCGGGGCGCGTGCGAACTGCTGGGCTTCGACCCGCTCTATCTGGCGAACGAGGGCCGCTTCGTCGCCTTTCTGCCTGCTGGCGAAGCCGCGCGTGCCGTCGAAATCCTGCGTCAGTTCGATCCCGCGCGCCAGGCGACCCGCATCGGCGACGTCAGGCCTCGAGACGAAACGGCAGTCGCGATGCGGACGCGCTATGGCGGCCGTCGCGTCATCGACATGCTCAGCGGAGAGCAGCTTCCTCGCATCTGCTGAGGCTCCGGCCGCTGTTCTGCCGGTGGGCCTGGACGGGGCGGCTGGCATGTCCGAGAATAGGTCCCAGTCCCGCCGGGCCGCGTGTGGTCTTGGCGAGAGAGGAGTGTGGATGAGCAAAGAAGACCTGATAGAGCTGCAAGGAGTCGTCAGCGAAGTCCTGGCCGGAGGCAACTATCGCGTCAAGTGCGGGGAGAACCACGAAGTCCTCGCGCGCCTCAATGGCAAGATGCGTCAGCATCGCATCCGCGTGATCAGCGGCGACCGCGTGACCGTCGGCGTCTCCCCCTACGACCTCAANNCACGCGGGATATAATCAATGGGCGAGCTGCTGCCCAGAGGAGCCGCCACTGGACTCGCTCATATCCATCCCGCGCGCCGTCGCACCGGCTGTCGTTTTTCTCCGCAGTACCATCCCGGCAGGGCATCCCTCGTGCGAGGTCCTTGGCGAGGAGCGCATGGGCACGGGTGTGGCGCTCGATCGCCGACGCGTGCTGACGGCCCACTACCTTGTGCTGGGTGCCGAGCGCATTGAGGTCAGCGACAGCGAGGGTCGGGCGCAGGCGGTGCGCAAGGTGCACGCTGATCATGAGACCGGCCTGGCCTTGCTGACGCTGGATGGCCCGCCGCTACACACTGCGATGCTGGGCACAGGGGACGAGGCCGCGCCCGGCACGCCCGTGTTCTTGATCGCCAGCACAAGCGATCGCGGACGCAAGGGTGCGACAGGGTTGATCACGCGCGTGGGGCCGTTCGAGACCTACTGGGAGTACATGCTCGACGACGCCATCCTGACCACGTGCGTGAATCCGGGCCTGGCCGGGGCTCCGCTATTCGACTTGGGTGGACGAGTGATCGGCCTGGTCACGCTCGGTCTGCTGGCGGTCGGTCGCGCCAGCGTGGC
>PMCG01000110.1:0-1002 GCA_003155335.1 Acidobacteriota bacterium | reverse complement strand
GATCTGCTGCTCAGCGTCAACGACGAAGACGCCTCGTCTTTGCGCTCGGTGTACGTGTCGATCCAGAAGCGTAATCCTGGAGAGCGCTTGGGGCTGAAGGTGATGAGGGCGTCGACGATCCTCTCGCTGGACGTTGTGGCGGCCAGCCGCGCCGAGTTCTACGCGTGAGAATGACGTCGCCCGCAGCAAGGAGACGGGACGGCGTGGGGTCAAACAGGGGACGCACATGGCGATTCTGAAAGTGGCGCGGCTCGGCCATCCGGTCCTGCGCGCGGCGACGCAACCGTTGACGCGCAGCCAGATTCGCTCTTCCGATGTGCAGCGCCTGATCGATGACATGATCGAGACGATGCATGAGTATGAAGGCGTCGGTCTGGCAGCTCCGCAGGTTCACGTTCCGCTGCGTGTGGCCGTGGTGGAAGTGCCTGCCGCGCCGCAGGAGGGTCGCGAGGCGTTGCCGCTCACGATCATGCTCAATCCGGTTGTGACGCTGCTCAGCGACGAGCGCGTTCTCGGGTGGGAGGGTTGCCTCTCGCTGCCTGACCTGCGCGGCCTCGTCCCGCGCGCGCCTCAGGTGCGCCTCTCGGCGCTCGACCGGCAGGCGCGACCGTTCAGCATCGAAGCCCAGGGTTTCGCGGCGCGCGTCGTCCAGCACGAGTGTGACCACCTGGATGGCATCGTCTACATCGACCGCATGAACGACCTCAAGACGCTGTCGTTCATCGCCGAGTTTGACCGTTTCGTCGGCCCTGAGGCCGGGCCGGTCGACGAATAGCTGTTTGGCCCGCAGGCCGCAGCTTGGAACCACACAGATCGTAACCGGGCCGCCCCAGGTCACGCTGCGCAGCGCCACGCAAAGGCCCCACGACGGCGTCATCGCGGCGGCACGCTACAGCGAGCGCCGCATCTGAGGTGCTGCTAGATGGACGGAGGGGCGCCGGCGCCTCGAACCTGCGGCGATCAGGACCGCCCGCGTGCGGTAGTGGATGCTCTCGGCCGCTT
>PMCG01000135.1:3696-6853 GCA_003155335.1 Acidobacteriota bacterium | reverse complement strand
GAGCAGCAGCAGGGCTCGCTCCGGCGCCGGGCTGATGTCCTTGACGCTCTTGAAGCACTTCCTTCCGTCGAGCTCCTCGACGTATGGATTGACGGGAATCGCATCATAGCCATGTTTCAGCAGCTCCTGGAACAGCGANNCGCGAGTATTCCTTCTCGTGTCGCGATGCGCCCACGACCGCGATGCGCTTGGCTGCCAGGAAGTCGCCGATCGCCGCCCTCGTCACCTTGGCCATCTCAAGCCCCCTCTTGGCTGCGGCGCGTGCTCGCGACGAGCGTTCGTCGTCCGCNNGTCCGCAGCCACGCGCATGATCATACGGCGACACGGCCCCCCTTGTTCGCGCTATCGTTCGGGTGGGCTGTGACAGGATCTGCCTGGTCCGGCGTTGTGAGTTCTTTGGAACCTTTGTGAGCAGCGTCACGTTGTACTCTGTGACTGGTGCGAAGGGGGCGTTGATGCGCAAGGGAATCGTCGCAATCGGCACGGTGGTGGTTCTGGGCGGCCTGGCCGCGGGGTTCTACAGTCGGGCCGGGGCGCGCGACAAAGGCCTTTTCAAGACCGTCGCGGTCACCCGCGGCGACGTCGTCGAAAAGGCGCTGGCAGTGGGCTCGATCAAGCCGCGGCGCGAGATCGCCATCAAGAGCAAGATCTCGGGCATCGTCCACAGCAGCTTCCGCGAGATGGGCGATCGCGTGCGCGCAGGCGATGCGCTCTTCGAGCTCCTGCCAGACCCCACGCCGCTCGAGCTGACCGAGGCGCGGCGCGAGGTCGAGATCGCGCAGGCAGGCTTCGATCAGGTGCAGAAGAACCACGAACGGCTGCGCGCGCTGAGCAATCAGGGCATCATTTCGAGTCAAGAACTGGAGAAGGCCGAGCGCGAGATCCAGGAGGGCGCGATTCACTTGCGCCTGGCCACCGAGCGGCTGGGGCTGATCGAGAAGGGCCGCATCAAGACCGAGCACCTGGCCATGACGTCGATCATCCGTGCACCCATCGATGGGACAGTGCTCGAGCTCTTGGTCAATCCAGGCGACCCGGTGGTGCCCTTGACCTCCTACCAGGCTGGGACGCCTTTGGCCACGCTGGCGAACATGACGGACCTGATCTTCCGCGGCACGGTGGACGAGATCGACGTGGGCAAGCTGCGTGAGGGGCTGCCAGCGCGCCTCAAGATCGGGGCCCTGCCCGACGCGCGTGTCGAAGGCCGCGTCTACAAGATCGCGCCGAAGTCGAAGAGCGCCGAAGGCGCGACGCTGTTCGAGATCGAGATCGAGCTTCTGCCGGCCAACGGCGTGGTCCTGCGCGCTGGCTTTTCGGCCAACGCTGACGTGGCCATCAAGGAGAAGCACGGCGTGCTGCTGGTGCCTGAGCGGCTCGTCACTTTCGCGGACGGGCGCGCCAGCGTCGAGACGCCGGGCCCGGGCAACGCGGCCGAGCCGGTGCGCAAGGACATCCAGGTGGGGCTATCGGACGGCATCAACATCGAGGTGACTCAGGGGCTGTCCGAGAAGGACCCGGTCGTGGAGCGTCCNNTCCTTCCTCCGCCAGATGCTCGAGGACGTGCGGCACCAGAAGCTGCGCACGCTCTTGACGATGCTGGGCATCACCTGGGGCACCGTCTCGGTGGCCCTGCTGGTGGCCTTCGGCGAGGGCCTTGAACAGCGCGTGGTCAAGAACGCCCACGGCATGGGCGAGGGAATCGTCGTGATTTGGCCTGCGGCGACGTCGCTGCCCTTCGAGGGTCTGGGCAAGGGCCGGCCGATGCGCGTGACCGAAGACGACATCGAGGCGCTCAGACGCGAGATCCCCGAGGCGCGTTTCACAGGCGAATACAACCGCGGCAATTCCGTGGCACGCCGCGAGCGCGTGCGCCTGACGCCCGGCGTCACTGCCGCCAGCCCTGTCTTCGGTCTGATGCGCAACCTGATCCCGGAAAGTGACGGGCGCTACGTCAACGACCTCGACATCGATCGCAGGCGGCGCGTCGTCTTCCTCGGCAACAAGCTCAAGGAGGACCTCTTCGGTCCAGGCGAGGCCCTGGGCAAGACCGTCATGCTGGACAACGTGCCCTTCCTCGTCATCGGTGTGCTGCAAGACAAGGAACAGGACAACAACTACAACGGGCAGGACAAGGACCGCGCCTTCATCCCAGGATCCACCTTCCGCGCGCTGTTTGGCGACCGCAGAGTCTCCAACTTCATCGCCCAGGCCCTGGACGTGACGCGCACCGAGGCGGTCAAGACGCGCGTCTACGAGGTGCTCGGCCGCCGACTCAAGTTCGACCCGCTCGACAAAGAAGCGCTCAGCATGTGGGACACGACCGCCGGCGACAAGGTCATGCGCACGCTGTTCCTTGGCCTGCGCCTGTTTCTGGGGGTCGTCGGCTCCTTCACGCTCATCGTCGGCGGCATCGGCGTGTCGAACATCATGTACGTCGTGGTCGAGGAGCGCACCCGCGAGATCGGCGTCAAGCTGGCTGTCGGAGCCAAACCGCGCTTCATCCTCGGCCAGTTCTTGTTCGAGACACTGGGCCTGACAGCGGTCGGCGGCGCGCTGGGCTTCCTGGTCACGCTGGGCGTGATCGCGGTCTTCCCCCACGCGCTCGACAAGTACGTCGGGACCCCGCAGGCCTCCCCGCTGGTGATCGTCACGACCACGCTGCTCTTGGGAGTGATCGGCACCATCGCCGGCTACTTCCCGGCCCGCCGGGCCGCCTTGCTGGACCCGGTCGTGGCGCTCAAACTGTCATGAGATCCATCGCGTCGGAGATCGCGCTCGTGCTCAAGCTCTTCCGCCATGACGCGGTGCGCCAGCGCAAGCGTCTGGCGTTGACCGTGGCCGCGGTGGCCTGGGGCACGCTCTCGATCGTGATGCTGCTCTCGTTCGGCGAGGGGCTCAAACGCTCGCTCACTAAGGGCTCACGCGGTTTGGGCGACGGCATCGGCATCCTCTGGCCCGGCGCGACCACGCGTGTCTGGCAGGGCTTGCCCTCAGGCCGCACTATCGGCCTGCGCGAGGACGATCGCGAGCTGCTCAAGGCGCGCATCCCAGAGCTGGCGGCCATCTCGGCCGAGTACGCGCGCTACGACAGCGTGGCCGTTGGCAAGAAGCGGGTCAACGTGCGCGTGCGCGGCGTCGACCCCTGCTTCGGCGATCT
>PMCG01000135.1:1563-3664 GCA_003155335.1 Acidobacteriota bacterium | reverse complement strand
AACGGCCCGGACAGCAAGCAGGTGACCCTGCCGTCGTCAACCTTCAAATCGATGTTCAACGCGACCGGCCCGGAGAACTTCGTCTACCGCGCCGCGTCGTGGGAGCTGGGTGACACAGTCAGGAGCGAGATCTACCGCGTGCTGGGCAGCGTGCGACGCTTCGACCCGGACGACGAGCGCGCGCTGGGGATCTGGGACACGCGCAAGATGCAGCAGATCAACGCCCAAGTCAGCATCGGCATCCAGATCTTCCTGGGCGTCATCGGGGCCCTGACGCTCTTGGTCGGCGGCATGGGCGTGGCCAACGTGATGTTCGCGGTCGTCAAGGAGCGCACGCGCGAGATCGGCGTCAAGATGGCGCTGGGAGCCAAGGCACGCCAGATCATGCTGCCCTTCGTCTTGGAGGGTCTTTTGATCACGTCGCTGGGCGGCCTTCTCGGCACACTCCTCTCGCTGGGCCTGATCGCCGTTCTCGCAGCGCTGCCCCTCAAAGGACCGGCCTTCGAGATCATGGGACGGCCCACGTTCTCTCCCGGCGTGGCGCTGGCCACGGCCCTGGTGCTGGGCTCGATCGGCATGCTCGCCGGGCTGTTCCCCGCGCGGCGCGCGGCGCTGGTCGATCCGGCGGTTTCCCTGAGGTACGAGTGATGGCGAACGGCAACGGCAAGCACGCACCGTCCGCGGCAACCGGTGGGGCGCTGATCCGGATGCGCGGGATCCGCAAGGTCTACAACACCGGCCGCGTGGAGGTGGAGGCGTTGCGCGGCGTGGACCTCGACATCGCCCCAAACGACTACGTCGCGATCGTCGGTCCCTCGGGATCCGGCAAGTCGACCCTGATGAACCTGGTCGGCTGCCTGGACACGCCGACGTCGGGCGAGTACATCCTGTCCGGCGATTGGGTCGCTGGCCTCGATCGCAACCGCTTGGCCGAGATCCGCAATCGGCACATCGGCTTCGTGTTCCAGAACTTCAATCTGCTTCCCTACGCTTCCGCTCTGGCCAATGTCGAGCTGCCGCTGGTCTTCGCCGGTGTGCCGGCAAGAGAGAGACGCGAGCGTGCCAGCGCGCTGCTGGAACGCGTCGGTCTCTCGGATCGCATGGAGCACAAGCCGGGCGAGCTGTCGGGCGGGCAGATGCAGCGCGTCGCTATCGCACGCGCCCTGGTCAACCGCCCAGCGATCGTCCTGGCAGACGAGCCCACGGGCAATCTCGACTCCACCTCGGGCCGTGCGATCGTCGACCTCTTCGAGGAGCTGCACGCGGCCGGTCAGACGATCATCATGATCAGCCACGACGCGGCCGTGGCCCGGCAAGCCTCGCGCGTCGTGCACATCCGCGACGGACAGATCGTTCCGGACGGCAGCGCGGAAACTCCGGTAGCGGCATAGTCGCGAATCGCCTTCCTGCATCTGCGGCGTCTGGCTCGGGCCGGCTATACTGGCATGGCGTCGGGCACAGCCGGCGATCTGATGGGAGACACGCGAGAGATGCCCAATCGCAACGAATACGCCGTCCTCATCCTCGGATCCGGTCCGGCGGGGCTGACCGCTGCGCTCTACGCCGCGCGCGGGAGTCTCGAGCCACTCGTCGTCGAAGGCGGCGGATCGGACCAAACCGACCTGCCCGGCGGCCAGCTCATGCTGACCACGGATGTCGACAACTATCCTGGCTTCCCGGAGGGCGTGCTGGGGCCGGAGCTGATGGAGCGCATGCGGAAACAGGCGACACGCTTCGGTGCTGAGTTCGCAAGCGGTGCGGCTGCGGCCGTCGATCTCTCGCAGCGACCCTTCCGCGTCACGCTCGACAGCGGCGAAGTGCGTGCAAGGGCCTTGATCCTGGCCACGGGCGCACGCGCGAAGTGGTTGGACCTGCCCGAGGAGCTGGAGTTCCGCACCAAGATCGGCGGCGTCTCTGCCTGCGCCACCTGCGACGGCTTCTTCTACAAGGGCAAGCAGGTACTCGTGGTCGGCGGTGGCGACACGGCCATGGAGGAGGCGCTGCACCTCACCAAGTTCGCGGCGAAGGTCACGATCGTGCACCGCCGCGACGAGTTGCGCGCGTCGAAGATCATGCAGGATCGTGCTCACGAACACCCGCG
>PMCG01000135.1:0-1547 GCA_003155335.1 Acidobacteriota bacterium | reverse complement strand
GTCGAGCTGGACCCGGGCGGCTACATCGTGACGCGTCCCGGCACCTCGCAGACGAGCGTCACCGGCGTGTTCGCTGCCGGCGACGTGGCTGACCCGCGCTATCGTCAGGCCGTGACCGCAGCCGGCAGCGGCTGTGCGGCCGCCCTCGACGCCCAGCGCTTCCTGGGAGAGTGAGCACCGCGGTCGCTCGACACGCGCGCTTGACAGCGACAAAGGCATCCCATAGGATCGCGTGGTTGAGCTGGGACATGAGAACCTTGCGACCATCGAACGCCACCGGACGCCGCGCGAGGGGCGTTTTCCCTTGGCGTGGGATGTTCCATTCTCACTACCGCCATCCATAGCGGCGGGCCGGGAGGCCCGGCCGCGAGGCGGAGCGGGTTTCCTGGAGAGATCGAACGCGAGGAGAAGGACAAGCCTCTTCAGGGAATCCTGAAGAGGCTTTCTTCGTTTCTGGGGCAGCGATGCGGATTTGCATCAGTCTGACGGACGGCACGACTGCGGAGCTGGTCGATCGGTTGATCGACCTGGCACCCGTCGCGGATCTGTTCGAGATCCGGGCCGACCTCGTGTCGGACCTGGACATGCTGACGATTCTGCGGGCGCGCACGCGGCCGCTGGTCTTCACCTGTCTGCCCCGCTCCGAGGGCGGCCGCTGGCCGGACGACGATCCCAACCGGCGCCTGCGCCTGCTCGAGGCTGTCAAGCGCGGCTTTGACTACGTCGACGTGAACCTGCGCAGCGACTACATGGACGTGATGCTCGAAAAGGCCGGTCGCGGCCTGATCGTTTCCTATCACGCCCTTGACGGCATGCCTGACGACCTCTCCGGCCTGATGGCCTCGATGCGCGANNCGCCTGCTCGGCGGACGCTGCGGCGTGCCGTTCACCTTTGCGGCAGCGACGGCGGGCGCGGAAGCGGCCCCTGGCCAGATCGCGGCAGCGCGTATGGCCGGTGTCTTTCGCGCGCGTGAGATCCGGCCGGCGACGCTGGTCTATGGCCTTGTGGGACAGGGTGTGGCCGACGCCCTCTCGCCAGCGCTGCACAACGCCGCCTTTGCGGCATGCGCTCTCGACGCCGTGCAGGTGCCTTTAGAGGCTGACTCGCTCGACTCGTTCACGGCCGCCTTGCCAGGCCTGCGCCTTGCTGGATTCGGCGTGACGCGCCCGTACAGGACCGAGTTCGTACCCCGGATGCATGAGATCGATGAGTCTGCCACTGCCTGCGGCAGCGTCGACACAGTCACGCTGCGCGATGGTCGTCTTTGCGGCGCGACCACCCACGGCGTGGGGTTGATCGCGGCGCTTTCCCAGCGGATCGATCCGAGCGGCAAGCGCGTGGCCATCGTCGGCGCGGGCGGTGCTGCGCGGGCCGCCGCAGGTGCACTCAAAAGGCGCGGCGCTGTGGTGACGATCGTCTCTCGCCGGGCTGAGCAGGCGCGAGCGGTGGCCCGGGTCCTCGACTGCACCTCAGCCGATCTGGCGATGTTCGCTCGTTGCGAGTGGGACGTGCTGATCAACGCGACGCCGGTCGGTTCGAGCTTGCT
>PMCG01000005.1:270-3071 GCA_003155335.1 Acidobacteriota bacterium | reverse complement strand
GTCACCACCTTGGCCTGGCCCGAGGCCACGTCGCCTTCCAGCGTGGCGAAGTCCGAAGTCAGATAGAACACCGGCCGCTGGCTCGCGTCGCAGGTCCACGTCCCGTCCGGGCAGGGCTCTTCCATGCGCTGGAGCACGCGGAACTGCGCATCGGAGACGCTCGCCTCCGGGTTCGTGGCCTTGGCTGCCGCCACCTGGTCGATCAGCTCCTGCGGCACGGCAAACGCCAGCTTGGCTTCCTTGTTGAAGTGCGGAACCTTCGACGCGTAGATCTTCACCCCAGAGGCGAAGTGCGCCAGCGACTGCCCCGAGTCGTCTGTCAATAGCGGCGGCGGCTGCTGGCCCAGAAGGTCCGCGTCCCAGGTGTCGATCGCGTCGATCTTCAAGATCAGGCCCTGGTCCAGCGCACCATCCGGGATGCGCAGCTCCACCTTGCCCGAGGGGTCGCGCACCACACCGCCGAGCGCGCCGACCGCTGTCTCGCCTGTCGGCTTGCCGTCTGCGCCGATTACTACGAACTGGCTGCGCTGATAGGTCTGCGAGTTCCCAAACGGGTCGCTCACCGTCACCATCAGTATGTCGCTGATCGTTGCCGGCAGCTCATTGGCGTTATTGCTGCTGGCGATGTCGCCGTCATTGCCTGCTGTGAGCGAGAGCACGACGCCATTGGTCGCGTTGATGATCAGCACCGACGTGCCCGGATACAGGCAGCCGATGCCGTAGTGGTCCGCGTCCACGCAAGCCGGCGCAGTGACGTGCGAGATTCCGCTCGAGTCCGGCATCGAGAACACGATCAGCTCCGGGTCGAGCGTCGGCGGCACGTTGTCCTTTGTGCGCACGTGCACCGCCGGAATCACCACCGCCGCGCCGTACACGTCCACCAGGCCGCTCAAGGCGAGCGTGTAGTCGGTCGAGAACTTGAGCGCTGGCTGCTTGGGATCTGTCGCGTACGGGACCAGCGCCAGGCTGCGGCCGCTGGTCGAGAGCACCACGTGCAGCGGCACGGTCTTGCCGGCCGAGGGGTCGCCCTCGAAGAGCTGGATCGTCGCCGCAGAGACGCTCGCGGGCTGGAGCGGTGCCGAGGTCGTCACGTCGAAGGTGGTGCTGAGAGCGAGGCCTGTGGTTCCGGCCGGTGGCGCGATCGTGGCTGTCGTCGTCGCGCCAGCGAGCGCGATGTCCAGCGCCACTACTTCGCGCTCCCCCACCGTGGCCGAAATCCTGCCGATGAGCGACGTGTGCGGCACCGTGGCCGTGAGCTGCCCTGACCCGGCTGCCATCACCAGCGCGTAGTGGCCGCTCGCCTGCGAGGCTGCGATGAACGGCAGGCCGCTGCTGGCACTCACGACCGCGCGTATGCCGACACCACCCGCAGAGGTCTGGCCAGCCACAACGCCGATCGGGCTCGCCACGTGGCAGAAGACATAGCGGCCGCCCTCAGTGATCCCGGGCAGGCCCAGGCCGGGCACGCTCACCACGCGATCGCCTCGCTGCTCGGCCAGGGCCACAACAGCCAGGCGTGGCACTCCCTCGACGCGCTCGACCTTGGCGACGAGTACGGTGCCGCCGGCAGCGGCCGTGGCAGCGGCCGACAGCTCGGCCGGCGCACCCAGCGTCTCGCCCGACAGATCGACCGTCAGCTCAGCCAGCGCGTCCACGCCGTCGGCCGCGGGCAAGAAGGACGAAAACGCCGACTCGCGCGCGATCGCAACTGCCGTGTCTTCAGCCAACGCACCGGCAGCGACGCTGAGCGAGGCATCCGCGGTGCTCGCCTGAACCGTGACCGGCATGTGACCGCCAGTTGTGCCGCGCACGCTTTCGCGGCCGGAGAGGATGTCGAGGTGCACGACGCCCTTGACGATCTCGGTCGTGCCAAAGCTCATCGACGGCGTGATCGCCACTTGCGCGTGCCGCGCCTCGGGCGGCAGATCCTGCCCGCCGTCGGTTGCGACGACTGCGCTGCCAGGCGCGCGCTCGCGATAGACCAGGATGTCCATGTTGCGCTTCTCGCGCGAAGCCTGGCCGCCGCTGGTCAGGTCGTACGTCTCGCTGACCGCGGCTTGGACGAGCGTGCCTGAGGGGAGTGTGGTCGGCGAAGACACCAGCAGCGTTCCGAGCGCTGTGCCGCCAGCAGGCGACACGATGGCCGGGTCCACGCGGCCGGTCGAGCTGGCCGTGGCCGGGATGGTGACGAGTGCCAGGCCGGGGAGCGCGCCTTGCGCCCCTGGCAGAGCGAGCGGCGGATCGACTGGATCAGGCACCACCAGCGCGTAGCTGCCAGCGCCGGGGAGGTCGAACGAGACCACGCCGTCGCTCGACGCCGTCAGGCTCGCGGTCACGAGGGTCCAGGCGTGCAAGGTCGACCGATACTCGCTCAAGTGAACGCCAAGCGCGGACGGGGCCCAGCGCGCGGTGCACGCGCCTGTGTCAGCAGCGGTCTGAATACAGGGCAGCGTCAGCGAGGCTGACAGCGTGCCGCTGAGCGCCAGCGGCTGGCCGCTGGTTGTATCAGCGGCGCGCAGGTCCCAAGCCGCGATGGGAGACCAACCCAGTGGAAGAAGGCCGGGCAGGCCTTGCCCTGAGATCGGCGTCAGCCGNNCGTGCACGGCGCCCCCGTCCGCCCCGACGGCGACACCCGGGGTGGCGAGGGCCGTGAGACGCGCATCGACCGCGACTGTGCCAGCGCCTTGCACGACTGTGACGCCGCGCTCGACAGAGGTGAAGCCTGTCTTGTCGATGGTCAGCAGGGCAGACGCGTCGCCGGTCGGGAGATTGTAGCGGCCGTCGGCGTCGGTTGTGTCTGT
>PMCG01000005.1:0-189 GCA_003155335.1 Acidobacteriota bacterium | reverse complement strand
TGCCACCTGGTAGGGCGGAGCGGAGAAGGTGCCGACAACCGCGCCGTCGATGCTGATCGTGACCTGGGCAACGCCACTCGTCACGTCCGAGGCAGTCACCACGGCCTGGCCCGGATGGGCCGGCGAAATCGTCGCAGGCGTGGTGAGCCCGAGATCTGGCGCGACCGTGTCGCGCGTCACGTGCACGGT
>PMCG01000078.1 GCA_003155335.1 Acidobacteriota bacterium | reverse complement strand
GGGCGTGGCGTTCGATCTCCTCGAGCGTCCGGGCCTTCCCTGGCAGATCCACGTGCGATCCTGCGCACATGACGGACGAGAACATCGCGGGACCGGACGCGGGGCATCCGCGTAGCGAGTTCGGCTACAATGGCCACTGGGGTGGCCACATGCGCATCAGCACGGTTCGGGAGTTTCGGGACAAGGCCACGGGACTGCTGCGCTCGCGCGATCCCATCCTCGTCACGCGCCGAGGCCGGCTCGCCGGCGTGTTCTTCCCACAGCCTGAGGCCAGCCTGCCCATAGAGTTCAAGCGCGAGCTCTTCGCCACTCTCTCCGCTGAAGTGGCACGCCAGATCAAACGCCGCAGGCTGAGCGAAGACGACGTACTCGCGGACTTCGCCTCTTGGCGGAAGGAGCGGCGTGCAACTCGCCGCCGACGCTAACGTTCTGCTCTCCGCAGTTGTGGGCGGACGGGCGCGGGATGTCCTGGCGCATCCCAGGGTCGAAGAAGTCGTGACGACTGCGTCGACGCTGGCTGAGGTCCAGGAGTACCTATCGCAGCTCGCGCGAAAGAAGCGGCTAGCGCTCGATACCGTCCTCCTGGCCGCGGCCACCCTGCCCGTCACCGTGGTCGAGCGCCCGGTCTACGCGGCGAAGATCAAGACAGCGATGAAGAGTTTGGGCCGGCGCGATCCAGACGACGTCGAGCTACTGGCTCTGGCTCTGCACGCCCGCATCCCCGTCTGGTCGAACGACAAGGACTTCGAGGACGCAGGGGTCGACTGGTTCACGACAGCCGCGTTGCTCAAGAAACTCGGGATCTGACGCCCATGTCGGCGAGGAAGCGAACGCGGGGCGGCCACAGGGGGCCGCCCCTACAACGTCGGGGGCCGGGGCGTGGGCGGAGGGCGACGCATGCGTCGCCCCTACGGTTTCTCTTGGTCGCATTTGGACCTGCCGCGGCCCCAGGTGGCGGTAGCGTATGCGGGTCGGGCCGTCGCACAGCGTGGGCGGAGCGATTCCGTCCAGGACCCCGGCGTCTCTCCCCGCCGGGCCGCGCCTGAGCGCGCACGCGCTCGAGCGCGGACAGATGAAGAAGATGATGAATCTGAGGAGAGAGCGATGCACGTTCAGTTTGTCCACAAAGCTACGGGGCCGGAGCGCTTGCTGTGCGAGGCGGAGATGCTCTTCGACGACCAGGGGCCCCTCGAGGGCATGAAGCTCGTCGGCTTCTCGCTGTGGCGCGGCGCGAACGGAGAGGTCTTCGTCACCTTCCCATCGCGCGCCTTCGGTGCCGGATCGGAACGCAAGTTCTTCGACTTCCTGCGATCGGCGAACGGTCCCAACCCTGAGCTGGCGCGGCGCGTGAAGAGCTGGATCATCGAACAATACCAGGAGAGCCAGACCGCCTAGCCGGCAAGGACGAGGGGGAGGCGGCGGCGCGGCCGTCGCCTCCATTCTCTGGCGCCTGGCTCGAACCTTCGCCGCGGTTGTTTCTTTGACTCCGCACAGCGGGGCGTGACAGAATTCTGCGAGAATGCGAAAGATGCCGATGTTGTGCGCAATCCCGCTACTGGCGCTCGGAGCGATGGCTGCGGGGGCCACCGCACCGGCCGTCCCGTCGAGCAAGGCCGAGGCCTACTACCACTTCAGCCTCGGCATCCGCGCCCGCTTGACGGGCGACGAGCGCACCGCGCTCGATGAGCTACGCAAGGCGCAACGTGCCGACCCCCGCTCAGGCGAGATCCACGCCGAGGTGGCCCGCCTGCTGCGCGAGACCGGGCGGCTCGAGGAAGCAGTGGCCGAGGCCCTGGAAGGGACGCGCCTGGATCCAAAGAGCGCCGAGGCGCAGCTCGTCCTCGCGGAAACGTACTATCGCGCCTCCGCCTCAGGTGAGGGCGGAGACGCCCTGCTCGACAAGGCCGCTCAGGCATACGAGGAGGCGGTCAAGCTCAGTCCTGGGGACGCCGAGTCGCTACTGACCCTGGCCGACATCTACCGTCGGCGTCAACAGCACGCGCAAGCAGCGTCGGCGTGGCAGCGCTTCCTCGCGATGGACCCGGGCAATGTCGAGGCCTACCTCCAGCTCGGCCAGCACTACCTGGCGCAAGGTCAGACAAAGGAAGCGGCCGCGGCCTTTCAGCGGGCCCTTGACCTCAAGCCGTCGCCCCAGGCTTATCAGAGTCTCGGCGCGATCTACGCCCGTGCGCAACAGCCCGATGAGGCCGTCTCGTACTACGGTAAGGCGCTGGAGTTGGAGCCTGGCAGCGTGCTCGTCCGGCTGAGCCTCTGCGAAACGCTGCTGCGCGCACACCGCTTCGCCGAAGCGCTCGTGCAAGCCGAGGGTGTGCTCCAACTCGATCCCAAGAACCGCTTTGCCCTCCACCTCAAGGTGCAGGCCCTGCGCGAAACGCGCGACTTCGCCGCGGCTGACGCCCTGGCGAACACCCTGCTCAGCGCGAACCCGCGCGACCTGGACGCCGCGTTTCTCAAGATCACGATCATCGAAGCGCGCCGGGACTGGGCAGCGGCCGCGCAGGCGCTTTCGACAGCCCTCGCGCGCTCGCGCAAGGACGAGGATCCGGACCAAGGCCGTCTTCACGACCAGCGGCTGTGGCTGCACCTCGGCCTGGCCCGCCAGGAGCTGGGCGCGCACAAGGATGCCGCGGCCGCATTCGCCCAGGCGCGCGCGCTGGACGCTGAGCCTGACAGCGATCTGTACACCTGGGAGATCCAGGCGCTGCTGCGCGCCAAGGACTTGGCGACCGCTGCCGAACGGGTGCGTGAGGCGCGCGCGCGCTTCCCGCAGGCACTGGATCTGACCGCGCTCGATGCCACAGTCCGACGGGAGAGCGGCCACGCGGACGAGGCGGAGCAGATCATCGTCAAGCTGCGCGCCGACGGCGACAAGGACGCCGCCACGCTTCTGGAAGTGGCCAACTTCTATCGGCGCGGCCACCGCTACGCCGATGCCGAGTCCGCCCTCAGGCGCGCGCACGAGCTCGAGCCGCGCAACACGGCCATGCTCTTCCAGCTCGGAGCTGTCCTGGAACGACAGAAGCGCTGGGACGACTCGGAGACGTTCTTCCGCGAGGCGCTGGCCGTGCAGCCCAACTCGCCGCAGATACTGAACTACCTCGGCTACATGAACGCCGACCGCGGGGTGCGCGTCGAGGAGGCGCTCACGCTGATCGAGAAGGCGCTGGCGCTCGAGCCGGAGAGCGGGGCCTATCTCGACAGCCTCGGATGGGCGAACTTCCGCCTGGGGCGCATCGAGCTAGCCGAGCAGCTCATCCGCAAGGCGATTGCTCAGATGGAACACAACGCCGTCGTGTTCGACCACCTGGGCGACGTGCTCCAGCGCAGCGGCCGTCTCAAGGAAGCCGTGCAGAACTGGCAACAGGCCCTCACCGGCGAAGACGAGGACGAGGAGTTGGACCAGGCAGCCGTCCAGGCCAAAATCCGCGCCGCGCAGGCCAGCCTCGCCGAGCCCAAGCCGTCGCGCTGAGCGCCCTGTCGAGGGCCGCGCTGTGCTCCCACCGATATTTGCGAGCTCGCGTCGATCGGTCGCGGCCGCGCTGGCCGCGTCTCTCACGGTGGCGGGCTGCGCCAGCGCGCGGTTGCCTGCGCCGGAGGTGCGCGAATCCGCGCGCGCGACCACGGTCTACACGGCGCGCCTCTCTGTCCACTTCGCGGGACCACGGGGACGTGCGCGGGCAACGGTTCTGGCCGCCTTTGCCCGTCCTGATTCGCTGCGGATCGAGGTGCCCGGGCCAGGGGGGGCGCGCGTAGTTGTAGTGGCGGCAGCCGGAAGGCTGACCGCTGTCTTCCCCGGGGAGCGGACCGTCTTCGAGGGCCGCTCCACGATGGAGGATGTAGAGGCTGTCCTGGGTGTCGCGCTCACGCCGGAAGAGATCATGGACCTGCTCGTAGGCGTTCCCGGTCCGCGCATCGCGGATGCGCGCGTCACGTGGGGCGAGCGTTATCCCCGTCGCGTGTCTGGCCGCCTCGCCGACGGCACCTCGCTGGTCGTGAAGGCGCAGGCGATCCAATCGCCCGAGACCCTGTCGGCATCGGCCTTCGCAGCGCCGCCCCATCCGGGCTACCGCGCGATAGACGCCGACGAGGCGCGGGAGATGTGGGCAAGGCGATGAAACAGGCGCGTCGCCGGCTGGTGGTTCCCGCCTATGCCAAGGTCAACCTGGGCCTCGAGGTGCTGGGTCTGCGCGAGGACGGCTACCACGAGCTGCGCACGCTGTTTCAGGCAGTCGCGCTCCACGATGACGTCATCATCGAGCCGCGCGCTTCGGGTGTGACCATCGAGTGCGCCCACCCGGCGGTCCCCTGCGACGAGCGCAATCTGGCCGTGCGCGCCGCGCAGGCGCTGNNCCTCGGGACCACTGGACTCTACCCCATCGCCCGGCGTCTGGGCGCAGACGTGCCCTTCTTCCTCTTTGGCGGCACTGCGCTCGGGCTGGGCCGCGGCGACGAGATCTACCCACTCCGCCGTCAGATCGAGTCGCAGGTGGTGATCGTCGACGCTGGCCGGGCCGTGTCGACGCCCGCCGTCTTTCGCCGCATCGACGCCGGTTTGACACCCCGGGAAAACAGTTCTACGATTTACCGCTTTGTATCGAGTGACTTGGACGGATCTGCTGCGTATCAGATCCTCACCAACGAGCTCGAGAAAGCGGCGTTCGAGGAGGCCCCGGAACTGGCCGGTGTCGTACGGCGCGCCCGTACCCTCATGCGGGGAGCGGGCGCGTTCTTCGCGAGCTTGTCGGGGAGTGGGTCGTCGGTCTTCGGTTTGTTCGACGACGCGCACTCCGCACGGCTAGCGGTAGAGAGGCTGCGCAGCGCAGGAATGACTGCGCACCGTTGCCGCACAGTGTCTCTGGACCGTTACCGGAGAGCGTGGGAGCGGGCACTGCGGGTCGCAGGTGCGCGCCCAACGTGGAGCCAGTAAGGAGCGAACATCATGGAGATCACGGACGTCAAGGTCATCCCGGTTGACGACGAGAAACTCAAGGCGTTCGTCTCGATCGTGATCGATCACTGTTTCGTCGTCACGGACATCAAGGTGATCCACGGCCCGAAAGGCCTGTTCGTCTCGATGCCCAGCAAGAAGCGCAAGGACGGGACCTTCAAGGACATCGCCCATCCGCTGAACAACCAGGCTCGCCAGTACCTTGAAGAGCGTATCCTGTCGGTCTACCGGCAACAGGTGGTTGCGGCCCCCGCGGCTGCGGAAGCGACGCCCGCTCCCGAGGCTGCTCCGGCCCAACCAAGTGAAGCGAAGGAGTAGCGAACCCCGGGCAGTTGGGGCGTGGCCAAGCGGTAAGGCACAGGGCTTTGAACCCTGGATTCGAAGGTTCGAATCCTTCCGCCCCAGCCATCCCTAAGGCGACCGGGGACGGCGTGTCGAACGTCCATGAAGAAGCAACACCCCCCGGCGGCCACCCTTAGGCCCGGCAACCACGAGGCAAGAACAGTGATCGGCGAACTGCGCGTCTTCTCGGGTGGTGCCCATGCCGCTCTGGGCGAGGCGATCGCGCGCGCCCTGGGCGTGCCCCTGGGACGCGCGCACCTCTCGCGCTTCAGAGACGGCGAGGTCTGGTTCCAGATCGAGGACAACGTGCGCGGCGCCGACGTCTTCGTCGTCCAGCCGACCTGTCCGCCGGTGGGCGAGAACGTGATGGAGCTGCTGGTGATGCTCGACGCCTTCAAGCGCGCCAGCGCCGCCTCGGTCACCGTCATCATGCCCTATTTCAGCTACGCCAAGGGCGACAAGAAGGACGAGCCGCGCGTCTCGATCCGGGCGCGCGTCTGCGCCGACG
>PMCG01000032.1 GCA_003155335.1 Acidobacteriota bacterium | reverse complement strand
GTAGTGGCGCTCGTTGAGCCGCCAGTTGAAGTGGACCGGGATCCACATCAGGTCGAGCGCGTCCTCGACCAGCCAGAGCGTGCGAATGGCGCGCTTGAGCACCGAACAGAAGGCGACGTCGAACGTGAAGTGGGCCTCCTTGAGCAGCCGNNACGCTCTCGCCGTGTCGAATGAGGACGAGCTTGTGCATGTGTCGTTTTCCTCCCGTTGTCGAGCGCAGCCCAGTGCGGCGCGAACCCATAGGAAAGCGTGAATGGCGACGCGGGTCAAGTCGCGCGGTGACCGCGACGAATCACACTGTGTAACACCAGGTCCCGGGCAAGGCGGGGGCCGGGGCTTTGCGCCCCGGACCGGTCATATGGTGGGCAAGGATGGGCGAGAAACGTCAGGGTGTTGGCAACGAATCGGGGACGCCGACCTTATGAGCCGACGATTCATAGGATGGC
Organism: Acidobacteriota bacterium; assembly: GCA_003155335.1. Classification (GTDB taxonomy): domain Bacteria; phylum Acidobacteriota; class Vicinamibacteria; order Fen-336; family Fen-336; genus FEN-336. Next base: position 6,779 of record PMCG01000032.1, on the reverse strand, counting down.
ATAACTACTTCCTTAGACGCCGGAGCGGCCGTCTTGGTTGCATCGCACTGGACGGGCCGAGCAGGCTCAGATTCTCCATACCTGCCGGCAGGGCAAGCCGGGTTGGGTATGTGCCGACATCGGCTCAGGCGCGTCAGCCAGCGGCGACACGGTTGCGGCCCCGCTTCTTGGCTTCATAGAGCGCGCCATCGGCCTTCTTGAGGATGGCATCGAGGGAGCGCAGGGTCTCGTCGAGTGCCGCAACGCCGATGCTGACGGAGGGCGTGAGCTCGTGGCTCTCCGCTGCCACGCGTTCGTCTCGCACGGCCGCGCGCACGCGTTCGGCTGTGACCAGCGCCATGGCCAGACTCGTCTCCGGCAGGAGCGCTGCGAACTCGTCCCCGCCCAGCCGACCGAAGAGGTCGCTTTCGCGCAGCGTGCGGCGGCAGACCGTCACGATCGTCTTGAGCACGGAATCGCCCACCGCGTGGCCGTAGGTGTCGTTGATGGCCTTGAAGCGATCGATGTCAATGACCAGCAAGGTGCACGGACGCCCGTAGCGCAGAGACTGAACGATGAGCCGCTCGGCCTCCCCGACGAAGTGCCGGCGGTTCGCAACGCCGGTCAGCGAGTCCGTGGCTGCCTGGTGCTTGGCCTCGTCACGGGCTCCGCGCAAGTCCTGTATGGCGTCGGCCAGGTTGGTGACGTCTTGCAGGGCCAACAGGGCGTCGAATGTGGAGCCGTCGGCGCTCGGCACAGCCACGGCGACCGTGTGTTCGACGCGCAGGCGGCCGCTGCGCAGGCGCGATGGGATGAGGTGCGGGTGAAGCTGCGAGGAGAAGATGGTCGGGGCGCCACCGGCGAAGAGCGCGGCGAAGCGCGCCGTGTAGCGCCCATCGGCAAACTGCGGGAAGCGTTCGCGAATGTCGCTGTCTACGATGTCGCCGCGCGCGATGTCTGTCCAATCTTCCAGGCAGGTGTTCCAGAAGCGCACGCGCATCGCGGCATCGAGCACAAACACACCGAGCGGCACGGAGTCCAGCACGGCGAAGCGTCGCGCAGAATCGTCGTTCTCGCTCATGCGCGTCCCATCTGCTCCCCCCAACCGCTGGCGATCGCCGAAAGGAGGCTATCGAACGACTTGACTTCGAAGAGCAGCAGCAGGTTGCCCTCGATCTGCGTCTGCCGAGTGACGAAACTCGTCTTGGCGAGCAGGATCAGCGTACGCTCCTCGTGGCGCTGCGCCGTCAGCAGCCCGACGACAGGTTCCTCGGCGTAGACCGGGAGGGAGTAGTGCAGCGGCCGCTCGAGGACGTTGGAGAGAGTGCCGACCACGGAGTTGATCAGGATGTTGCCGACTTCGGTGAGCGCTCCGGAGCGGATCGTGTCGAGATCGCCGGGAGGCGACTCGTCGCCCGTCAGCAGCGTGACCAGCTTGAGCGCCGACGGCTGCGGGAAGATCAGAAAGGCGCTGCCGTCCAGGCTGCCGCGGAAGTTCATTTGCACCGAGGAGACGACTTCCTGCTCCATCCCGCCCAGCGCGCGGGGCAGCTCGTCGAGCGTCAGCACGTGGATCTGCGGCACGCTCAGCTCGACGTGGCTGGATATCAGGTCGTTGAGCGCCGAGGCAGCCCGGCCGACACCGACGTTGATGAACTCGGCCAGCGCATCGAGCTGGTTGCTCGTGAGCGCTTCGCGGCGCACCCGCGGGCCGGCGGCCAGCGCGCCCTCGATGGCGCGCAGCAGCTCCTGACCTTTGAGCGGCTTCTCGACGACTGCGTAGGCCCCGCGACGAAGGCAATCGGCGCGGGTGGTTTCCTGGATGTCGGCCGTGACGACGATAACGGGAAGTCCCAGACCCTTGGCGCGCAGCGCGTCGAGCAACTCGCGGCCGTCCATGCCCGGCATCAGAATGTCGGTCGTGATGCAGTCGGGGACTAGCTCGGCCGCGGCTTCGAGGCCCTTCACTGCCGAGTTCGCCATCACCACTTCGTGGCCGGCGTTCTCGAGGACCTGGCGCAGGGCTGCACACGCCAGACGGGAATCGTCGATGACGAGGATCCGTGCCATGGCGTCGCCCTCCTGCCCGAGCAATAGCTATCTTTCAGGTTAGCACGAGAAGCCCCGCCTGGACGCCTGCGGGGCAGGAACCCTTTATAATTTGTCGGCCGCTTTCACCGCCCTTTTCGGGCGCGCGCACGAGGAGATTCCGATGAGCCCCGCCACCGCCCGACTCGACCAGCTCTGCGTTGACACGATCCGCGCGCTCTCGATCGATGCTGTCCAGAAGGCCAACTCTGGGCACCCGGGCCTGCCGCTGGACGCGGCGCCGGCCGCCTACGCCCTCTGGGCGCGGCACCTCAAGCACAACCCGGCCAACCCGGCCTGGCCTGACCGCGACCGGTTCGTCCTGTCCGCGGGCCATGGCTCAGCGCTGCTCTACAGCCTGCTCCACCTCACGGGCTATGACGTCACGCTCGACGACCTCAAGAGCTTTCGCCAGTGGGGCTCGCGAACGCCGGGCCACCCCGAGCACGGGATCACGCCAGGTGTTGAGACCACGACCGGGCCTCTTGGCCAGGGCTTCGCGAACAGCGTGGGTCTGGCCATCGCGGAGCGGCACTTGGCAGCGCGCTTCAATCGACCGGGGCACACGCTCGTCGACCACTTCACCTACGTCCTGACGGGTGATGGCGACCTCATGGAGGGTGTCGCCATCGAGGCCGCGTCGCTCGCGGGCCATCTCAGCCTGGGCAGGCTCGTCTGCCTGTACGACTCGAACCGCATCACGCTGGCGGCGGCCGCCGATCTCACCTTCACTCAGGACGTGGGCGCGACCTTCGCCGCCTGCGGCTGGCACGTCCAGACGGTCGCGGACGGCAACGAAGTCGAGGCCATCGCGGCGGCGATCGCAGCCGCAAAGGCCGTGGCTGACAAGCCGTCGCTGATCGTCGTGCGCACGCAGATCGGCTTTGGCAGCCCGAAACAGGGCACGTTCGGCGTCCACGGCTCGCCGCTCAACGCTGAGCAGGTAGTCGAGACGAAGAAGACGCTGGGCTATCCCGAGCTTGAGCCTTTCGCGTTGGCCGAAGAAGCTCTGACGAGCCTGCGGCAAGCGCTCGTCAGCGGCAAGACGCGTGAGGCCGAGTGGCGCCGCGTGTTGGATTCGTACGAGACCGCCCACCCGGACCTCGCCCGCGAGTGGCGCCGCCTCATGGCCGGCGATCTGCCGGCCGGCTGGGACGCCGAGATCCCCGCCTTCACCCCCGGCGACAAGCCGGTGGCGACGCGTGCGGCCGGCGGCAAGATACTCAACGCCATCGCTGCGCGCGTGCCGGAGCTCGTGGGTGGCTCGGCCGACCTCAACCCATCGACAGACACTGCGCTCAAGGGCGCCGGCGACTTCCAGAACCCGGCCGTGGCCGTGGCTGATCGACAGGGCGCCGTCGGCAGCGAGTGGGGCTTTGGCGGGCGCAATGTGCACTTCGGCGTCCGCGAACACGCCATGGGCGCGATCAGCTCGGGAATCGCGCTGCACGGCGGGCTTCGGCCGTTCACCGCGACGTTCCTGACCTTCTGCGACTACATGCGGCCGGCGATGCGGCTGGCGTCGTTGATGGAACTGCCGGTCACGTACGTCTTCACTCACGACAGTATCGCCGTCGGCGAAGACGGNNCTGCGCCCGGCCGATGCCAACGAGACGGCCGTGGCCTGGCGCGTGGCGCTGACACGCCGCGAGGGGCCCTGCGCACTGCTCCTCACGCGTCAGGCGGTGCCCGTGCTCGCCGCCAATGCCGATGCCACGCGCGGTGGCTATGTCTTGGCCGACGCCGACGGGCGGCCGGACTTGCTGCTCATCGCGACCGGTTCGGAGGTCTCTCTGGCGCTGGATGCGCGAGAGAAGCTCAACGCGCGCGGGGTGAAGACGCGCGTCGTCAGCCTGCTGTCCTGGGAGCTGTTCTCTGAGCAGCCGCTCGACTATCAACTCCGCGTCCTACCCAGCGAGGTCCCTGTGCGTCTGGCGATCGAGGCCGGCGTGCCCATGGGATGGGAGCGGTTCACCGGCCCGTTCGGCGGCATCGTCGCTATCGAGAACCGCTTCGGCGCCTCGGCGCCGCTGAAGGTCGTGATGGAGAAGTTCGGCTTCTCAGTCGACAACGTCGTCGCCCGCGCCGAGCAGTTGCTGGCAGAGTATCCCGAACGGGCCCGCAAGATGATGCAGACCCTGGCCGCCGGCCCGGGCGCCAAACCGCGCTAGCCAAAGGTGGCGCGCAACAGCTCGCGCACGACCGCACCGGCGGGCCCCGGCATCTCTCGACGGAAGCGTTCGACACGCCCGAGCATGTGCCCACTGCTGTCGAAGCGCGCGCGCACGCCCCAGAGCGGCTGCGCAGGTGCGCCCGGGAAGCCGTAGCGCAGATCGCCGAGCTCGACGACGGTCTCCCCGTCCGGCCGGCGCTCGACACGCGCGGCTGTCTGGTTCGAGGTGAACCACTCGAACACGCGTGCCTCGTGCGTCGCGCGCAGAGAGTCGACCTCGGGCCCGCTGTCGACACGGAAACGGTCCCAGACGATCTCACGTCCGTTCCAGAGGCTCAGCCAGCCGATGCGCACCTCGTCGCCATCGTGGACAACGATGCGCCGCAAGTAGACCTGAAACATCGTGGGGTAGGAACGCACGTCGCCTACGAAGACGCCCTCGCGCGCTAGCGCGGCGCGGGCACGAGCACCAGCCTCTCGATTGAGATAGACGCCATAGAAGAGGTAGACCGTGGAGAGTGCCAGCGCCACCCACGCGGAAGCGACCGCGGCGCGCGTGCCATAGCCCGCGCGCCAGCCGATCAACATCGCCAGCAGCAGCAACAGCGAATAGAGAGGATCGATGATCGGCACCGCGTCCAGCGAGAAGCGCCAATGCGAGAAGGGCGTGAGGAGCTGGGTCCCGTAGGTCGTGAAGACATCGAGCAGCGGGTGCGTGAGGAGGGCGGCTACCATCAGGCCGATCCACGCGAGCTGCATTCCTGGCGCGCGGCCGCCGCACGTCCACCACAACGCGTAGCCCAGCAGCGTGCCCACGCAGGGCCCAAACCACAGGGCATGAGTCGGACCGCGGTGGTAGAGAAACTCGGCCATGGGGTCGAACGCGGAGAGGAAGACGTCGACGTCAGGGAGCAGTCCGCCTAAGGCGCCCCACAGCGCGGCCTGGCCACCGAGCTCTCGCCCGAAACAGGCCTCGCCGATCGTGGCCCCGAGAAGCGCCTGCGTGACGGGCTCCAAACTACCGCATCTCCCCAGGCGCGACCTGACGCGCCTCAAGCTCTATTTGATACGTAACGCTCTGCCGAAAGAGATCAGCCAGGACTCGCTGGCCTGACTTGGCAGCTCGCGGAGATCGAACCGGCTCAGGCAGGCGCCGTGGACGAAATCTCAGCGCGCGAGCGCAGGCGAAGGCTGCGCGAAGGANNTGGAGCTCGGTCACTTCCTCCACGCGGCCGATTCGGCGCCCCGCCACGCCGCTGTGCATTGCCTCGAGCCGGAAGAGCTCGATCTGCTCGTCGGGCGTCAGTGGCGGACCGTAGCTGGCACAGGTGCGTTTCATCTGGAGCCACTCGAGCCGGGACATGATGTCGCCTCCATCGCGCTTTCAACGCCTCTGACAAAGGACGTAGCAAGCGCAGTGCCAGGGCGCTCAGGCGACCGTCCCACCGTGGAAGACCCATCCACCGCGTCACTTGCCGCACAACCCAGCGCCCCCCATCGCCTTGCAGCTCGACACAGTGTGTCCCAGCGGTGTCGCGTCGTGTCCTGGCGCTGACGCCCACGGCAGGTCTGCCCGCTTCGCGGGCATCGTGCCCGCGGGTGATACCGCTCACACGCCGCGAGCCATGTAGCGCTTCCCGAACAGCCGAAGCCAGAGAACGGTGCGGAGGATCTCCCCCGGCGTCTGGTTCGTGATCTTGGACTCGCCTGCCCGCCGCGGCTGAAACCTGAGCGGGATCTCTTTGACGCGCGCGCCCTGCTGCACGAGGTGATAGAGCAGCTCGAGCTTGTAGCCGAAGCCTTTCGAGCGGATGCGCGCGAAGTCGATTCGATCGAGGACGCCGCGCACGCGCGTGGCCTTGAGCCCGGTGGTGGGATCGGTAATGCGAAAGAACGGGCGCCACGGGAAGAACAGCAGCAACCGCGCCACGAAGCCGCCGCCGCGGCTCATCAGGTGACGGTAGAGCGACCAGCCCGCGGGATAGCCGCCGCCAGGGATCGCGCGCGAGCCCAGCACGTAGTCGCAGCCCTCATCGATGGCTTCGAGCATCAGCGGCAGCGTCTCGGGCGGGTGCTGGAAATCGCCGTCGAACTCCACCACGACGTCGGCGGCGTGCTGCCGCATGGCGCGCTCGAACCCGAGCAGGTAGGCCGCGCCGATGCCGGCCTTCTTCGTTTCTACCATCAGATCCAGGGCGGGCTGGTGCTGCATGGCGGCACGCACGGCCTGCGCCGTTCCGTCCGGCGAGTCGCCGTCGACGACGAGAACCCGCACGCTCCACTGCGGGGCCGAGGACTTGGCAGTCGCGAGCAGGGCCTCGACCAGCGGGCAGATCGAGTCAGCCTCGTTGTACGTCGGGATGACCACGACAGCGGTCTTGCCGTGCGTGGCCTGAGTCTCAGTCATGCATTTGTTCCCGACGGACGGATCTGACAGGCCCAACAGCGCGCCGATTCTCGCAGATAAGGCCCTCGCTGTCAGGTTTCACGACTGAGGCCGGCTCATCCGGGATCCGAACGCGGCGCCGGCGAGCGTCGC
>PMCG01000316.1 GCA_003155335.1 Acidobacteriota bacterium | reverse complement strand
GCACCTGCGCCTATCCCGCGGGCGACCTCGAGGAGCTTTCGCGCTCGGTGCAACTGCACCAGCACCTACCCGCATACCATCGGCCCATACTCGTCGGCTACTCCTCCGGGGCCACCCTGGTCTACGCGGCACTCGCCTCCGCCCCTGTCGAGACGTTCGCGGGCGGCATCAGCTTGGGCTTCTGCCCGGACCTGGCACTCCGCAAGCCGCTGTGCCGCGGACGAGAGCTCCGCGCAACTCCGCGCGCGAAGGACATCGGTGTCGATCTCGCGCCTGTCAAAGAGTTGGGCGTGCCGTGGTACGTCCTGCAGGGCGATATCGATCAGGTCTGCTCGCCACCCGACACTCGCCGCTACGTGGACTCCGTCGACGGCGCCAAGCTCGTGTTGCTGCCAAAGGTCGGGCATGGCTTCTCGATCACGCGCAACTGGGAGCCGGAGTACGTAGATGCCTACCGCGCCATCGCTGCTGCCCAGCGCGAGGAGCCTCCACCTGTAGCGGCTGCGGTCTCGGACTTGCCGCTCGTGGAGGTGGCCGCGACGGAAGAGACACAGGACGATCGTCTCGCCGTGATCCTGACGGGCGACGGCGGCTGGGCCGGCATCGACAAGTCAATCGCTGCTGCGCTGGCGCGGCACGGCGTGCCAGCGATCGGCTGGAGCAGTCTGCGCTACTACTGGACGCCCCGTACGCCAGAGACGGCAACCGCAGATCTGGAACGCGTCCTGCGCCACTACCTCGAGCAACTGCGCAAGACGCGTGCGGTGCTGATCGGCTACTCGTTTGGCGCCGATGTCCTGCCGTTCCTAGTCAGCCGCCTGCCTGAGGACCTGCGCGCGCGCATCGCCGGCGTGTGCCTCGTCGGTCTCTCGCCGCAGGCTTCGTTCCAGTTTCACCTGACCAGTTGGCTCGGCGGCGAGGCCGATGCGCGCTATCCCACTGTGCCCGAGATCGAGCGGCTGGCCGGCATTCCACTCGCGTGCTTCATGGGAAGCGATGAGAGCGATTCCGCCTGTCGGGCCCTGCCGCCCGCGGCCGCTCGCACCATCCTGCTGCCGGGAGGCCATCACTTCGGCGGCAACTACGAGCGCATTGCCGCGCTGATCCTCGAGAACGCGCAAGCGCCAGCGCCGTAGCCTGCCTCTGCCCGCGGCCACCCTCGCACCTGCAACTAGGGCGCCGCCGCCTCGCCCTCAGACCAGCGCCGCAGACGGCCCTTGCCCTCGACCTTGGCACGGTACATGGCCTCGTCGGCGTGACGCAGCAGTTCGCTGGCGTCTGCCGGGTGGCGCTCGAAGTGCGCCAAGCCGATGCTCGCGGCCACGTTCGCCCGCGGGAACTTCGCCGCTAGGACCCGGAACTGATCGATCAGGCGCTCCCCGATGCCCGTCGCCGCCTGGCAGTCGACGTCCGCCAGGACGATCACGAACTCATCGCCTCCCACGCGTGCCGCCTGGTCCGAAGCGCGCACCGTCTCGCTGATGACCCGCCCCACGTCGCGCAGGAACTCGTCACCGACGAGATGGCCGTAGCTGTCGTTGAGCGATTTGAAGTTGTCCATGTCGATGTAGAGCACACAGCACGGCTGCCGGTCGTCGCGCCGACGCGCAGCCTGGGCCTGTTCGACAAAGGAGCGCAGGTTGTCCAGGCCGGTCAAAGGGTCAGTCCGCGAGAGTCGCCGCTCGAGGTCGAGCAGGCGGTCTTGATTGCCGCGCATCTGCGCCAGGAGCACGGCAGCCCCGCTGAAGATCACCAGGCCGGTCAGCCCGTTCCACACGCTGACCCAGGTGCCGTACTCGTGCTCCCAGGCGATCTCCGCCACGAACCAGGTGAGCGCCGCGACGCTCGCCAGCAAGACGCCGAACCGCCAGCCTAGAAACCAACTGACGGCGATCACGGGCAACATGTAGAGCAGGGACAGACCCAAGTACGGAGGTGTGACGTAGTCGAGGTAGCCCACGAGCAGGGTCGCGGCCACCCCCAGGGCGAGGATGCGTGCTGGCCGCCGAGGCGACGTGTCTGCCCTTGGCGCGGTCTCAGACGTCATCGAGGCGATCGCATGTGGGTCTCACGCGGAATCAGGAAGCCGCGTAGGCGCGATTCGTGATGCCTACGTCGCGCTGTAGCGCTCAGTCAAGAACGTCCCGGCCGGCTTGTTGCGCGGCGTGTAGTCGGTGTCCAGCGCCGACGGCGGTGACACCGCCCAATCCCACCAGAAGATGCCCTTCATCCACGAATGCTCGGGCAAGAACACAGCGAACGCGGCGTAGTAGCAGTTCTCCTGCTCGGTCGGGTCGTACGCGGCCGTCACGCTGAAGTCCCAGGGCGCGCGGTTCGTGCCAGCCATGCTGCGGTAACCGATTTCGGTGAAGATGACCGACTTGCCGTAGCTGCTCGCCAGGTTGCGGTAGGCAGCCAGCAGGTTGCCGTTCGGGCCCTGCGACCAGCCGGCCACGAGCTCTTGCGGCGTGGGATCGTTCTTGTTGGTCAGCGGTACGTACGCGTCCAACCCGATGAGGTCCAGCTGGTCCCAGAACGACACACTCGTGAACTCGTCTCCCAGCGAGTTCGCGTTGGCCGCGTAGGTGAGCAGGCCGTGATACTCCGCCTTGATCTGATTGATGAGGTCTGTCCAGTGCGCGCTGTAGGCTGCGCCCGACATCGTCTTTAGCTCGGTGCCGATGCAGAGCATCTCAACGTTGTTCTGCTTGGCGAACTGCGCCATGTGGGTCAGATAGCTCTTGTAGCTCGCGCTCCAGGCGTTGACGTCGGAGGGAGAGATAGCGCCGCGCCAAACGCTGTCGTTTGAATCCACGTGCGGCTTGAGCATCACCTTGACGTTGTGGCTGTGCAGATTCGCGATGGCCTCGATCAAGGCCGCTTCGGTTGGCGTGCTCGAGCCGGGCGCGATCGTCGTCGCGTGTTGGTCTGCCATGTACCAGGTGACCAAGACGCCGGCCCAGCTCGCACCCGTCGCGGCCAGGGCCTGCCGCGAGTCGGTGGCCGTCGCACCTTGGTACTCGCTGGCCTGCCAGGAGACGTAGTCGATGCCCTTATAGTCGAAGGTCCCGGTCAGGGGTGGCAGAGGCGTGGGCGTGGGAGTCGC
>PMCG01000225.1:2680-6070 GCA_003155335.1 Acidobacteriota bacterium | reverse complement strand
AATTCGCACGGAATGCCTCGGCCACACCCTCGAAGCCGGGCGCGACCGAGCCCTGGAGCGTGGCCGGGTCGAAAGGCACTGCGGCAATGGACCGAAGCGCCACGAACAGCCCCGCGGCCAGGCCACATCCCAGCAACGTGAGGACGAGGCAAGAGACGGTTCTGACGAACCAGCTTAGGCGCAACGCGCGTGTCTGCCACAACCGAACCGCTGCCAGCGTCGCAAGGCCCAGCACGCCGAGGAGCACAACAGCACCCCACCATGGGCCTGGCAGGCGGTTCCACGACGCGACGGTGATGCCGCCGATCGACACGAGAAGCGCGGCGAGCGCAGAGAGAACGGCCGAACGGGCAACTGTGGGTCTAGTTCCGGTTGGCGTCATGACGGGTCTCCAGAGCCAACCGATCGTTGCACGAAAGCAGCGTCCTGTGGACGCCGGACGACAGCGATTGGCTCTGTCGGACCGGCGTCAATCCAGAGCGCGGGCAGAGAGCTGGACCGTCGGGCGATAGCGCGGGGGACGTCGCGCGCGGGTCGCCTGCTCGAAGGCATAGGCCAGACGCAGGAGCGCCGGCTCGCTCCAGGCAGGGCCGACGAACGAAAGACCGACCGGCAGGCCGAAGACGAAGCCCATCGGCACCGTGATGTGAGGATAGCCGGCCACCGCAGCAGGCGTCGAGAAGCTGATCCCCGTGTCGTGATCGCCGCTCACGGGATCGGTGAGCCACGCAGGCCCGCCAGTGGGCGCGACCAGGGCATCGAGGTGATGCTGGGCGAGGAGGTTGTCGAGGCCTTCGCGGCGCGCGAGTCGACGGCAAGTGGCAAGGGCCTTGCGATAGGCCGGCGAGGTCAGGGGTGCTTTTGCCTGTGCCTGCTCAAAGAGCTCCTGGCCGAACAAGAGCATCTCGCGCTCGGCATGAGCCTGGTTGAAGGTGATCAGGTCGGAGAGGCTGCGGACGGTCGTGCTCGGGCCGAGTGAGCGCAGATACGCTTCGATGTCGTTCTTGAACTCGAAGAGCAGTACCTCCAACTCAGCGTCGTCGATGCGCTTGAGGGCCTGCGACACGACGGGATCGACGAGGACTGCCCCGCGGCGTTTCAACTCAGCCAGCGCCTCCTCGAAGAGACCCTTGACGCGCGGATAGACATCCGCGCTCGCGCGCCAGACGCCTAGTCGCGCCCCGCGCAGACCCTCGGCGTCGAGTGCGCGCGTGTAGTCCGACAACGCGTGGTGGGCCGCGTCAGCCGAGGCTGGGTCGCGCACGTCAGAGCCAGCGAGCGCCGCCAGCAGGATCGCAGCGTCGCGCACGCTGCGCGCCATCGGCCCGGCCGTGTCTTGGCTATGGGCAATCGGAATGATGCCCGCGCGACTCACGAGCCCGAGCGTGGGCTTGATTCCGACGATTCCATTGACCGAGGACGGGCAGACGATCGAGCCGTCGGTCTCTGTGCCGACCGCAACCGGACACAGGCTCGCGGCCACGGCCACGGCCGAGCCGGATGATGAGCCGCAGGGATTCCGGTCGAGCGCGTAGGGATTGCGACACTGGCCGCCGCGCGCGCTCCAGCCGGACGACGCATGCGTCGAGCGAAAGTTCGCCCACTCGCTGAGATTGGCCTTGCCCAGCAGGACAGCGCCGGAAGCGCGCAGCCGCTGTGCAACGAAGGCGTCACGCAGCGGCCTCGATCCGGCCAGAGCGAGCGAGCCGGCCGTGGTCGTCATCTGATCGGCAGTGCCGATGTTGTCCTTGAGCAGGATCGGGATGCCGTGCAACGGCCCGCGTGCCCCCCGCGTGCGACGCTCCACATCGAGCGCCTCGGCGATTGTGAGCGCTTCGGGGTTCAACTCGATGACGCTTCTGAGCTCCGGGCCGCGTCGGTCGAGAGCGTCGATCCGTGCCAGGCAGGCCTCGGTCAGCGCTCGAGCTGTCAGAGCGCCTGAGGCCATCCGCTCTCCGAGGTCAGCGAGTGTCGCTTCCTCGACGTCGATCCCGCTGCTGGCCGTGGCCTCGCGACCGAGCGCAAAGGCGCTGGTCAGGGCAGCCGCTTGTCCCAAGAACGTGCGCCGGTCCACTGCACCGAGTTGCACCACGGCTCACCTCCAAGGCTCGCGCGCTACTTCTTTGGGGGGCGGGAAGGGCGGATCTCGATCAGGCTGGGCAAGGCACGCTCGGGAAAGTCCAGGAGGTCCGTGATCACGCGCGCGATGTCCTCCGGCCGCAACATCCAATCCTGTGGCTCGGCGCGCAGAGTCGTGCGCATCTCGGTCGCCACGCTCCCCGGACAGATGGCGGCCATGCGAATGCCGTCGTGCCGCAGATCGAGCATCGCCGCCTCGGACATCCCCACCAGACCGAACTTCGAGGCGTTGTACGCAGCGCCACCGGCAAACGCGTTCTTGGCCGCCAGCGACGAGATGTTGAAGATCCAGCCTCCACCGCCGCGCTTCATCAGCGGAGCCGCGGCGCGGACACCGTGAAAGGGCCCGAGCAGATTGACCTCGATCACCTCGCGGAACCGTTCCGGCTCCATCTCGTCGACCGGTGCGAAGTGGCCAAGCCCGGCGTTGTTGACGAGCACGTCCAGGCGGCCGTCGGTCGTCTCGATCTCGGCCACGAGCGCCGCGACCTGCTTGAAGTCCCGGACGTCACACGCCCGCCCGCGCACAGTCGCGGCGCCGGCGCGAGCGAGGCTCGCCTCGGCGGTCCGCACACCATCGGCGCTGCGCCCGCAGAACCACACACGATGGCCGCGGCCCGCCAGCGCCTCGACGATCGCGCGGCCGATCCCGCGGCTCCCTCCGGTGACCAGCGCCACGCGCTCACTCGAACTTGTCATGGCCGACTCCTTCCCGCAGGACCCACTCTCACGGCACCAGTGTCTCTGCGCCGAGCGGCTTCGCAGTTGGCGCCATAGCTCACCTAGGCAGTACGCCGTTGCGCGCGATTGCGGATCTGTGCCTGGAGTGGTTCGGCCCGCGACCGCTGCGAACATTCAAGCCGATCGCGCTCACGGCGCCGCATTCGCGCTCCGCGCGTCGATCCAGGTCTTGAACCCTGTGGCCGCCAGGATCAGGGCCCCGCCAACCAGCGCGGGAACACCCGTCTTCTCCCCCTGCAGGAGCCAGACCCAGATGGGGTTCAGCACCGGCTCGATCAGGACGAGCAGCGAGACCTCGAACGCCGGCACGTGCCGCATGGCCTTTGTCAGGAGCACGTAGGCTAGAGCGAGCTGTATCACACCCAAATAGACGAGGATGGCCAGGTCAGTCATCGAGACGCGCTGCACGGGGAGCGCCGGGCCAAGGGCCACGAGGGCTGCGAGCAGGTTGCCCGACACAACCGCGGCCAGGCTGGCCGCCGAGCCTGCGCCCTTGCCCAGCCAGCGCAG
>PMCG01000225.1:0-2649 GCA_003155335.1 Acidobacteriota bacterium | reverse complement strand
TGCAGGAAGATCGCGTTGGCCGCGGTTGTCAGCTTGTTGGCGCGGACGAAGAGGATCACGGTGGCGGCATAGGCCACGCCGACCAACGCCGCGCGCGGGCTCAGGCTGCGGCGCGTCCTCGGCAGGAACAGCAGGAGCGCAAGGGCTGCCACGGCCGAACGGAATGACGCGACCTGCCACGCCGTCAGCGAGCAGGCCTTGATCGCTGCGCCGCCGGTGGAAAAGAGCATGGCCGCGGCGAGCACCAAAAGCCGCGACGTCCACCGTCCATCAGTCACTTCCTCACTAGGCCACGCGCCACGTCCGGCTTCGGGCGTCGCCTGCGCGGCCCCGGGAGTGTCGTCTGGACTCACCGTCGTCTTCTAACTCGCGCTGGCTTTCGTCGCGCTCCGGCCTTCGGCGCGAGCCGCGAGCCGCGCCTGGCGGGCGTTCTGGCCTGTGGCTTCTTGTCCCGCATCTTGGCCCGACGGGCTGAAGGCCGGGCGCAGGCGCGTATGGCGGCCAACACCGCGAGGGCCGGACCGCTCTTGGTCAAGGAGCTCACGGCCCCGGCTGCGCGCATCGCGCGCTCCTGTTCGGCCTCCTCGAACATGGACAGGCCAATCACGCGAACGTCGGGCGTTTCCGCGCAGATGATCCTTGTGGCCTCGATGCCGTCCATTCCCGGCAGGCTCACGTCCATGAGGACGACATCCGGGCGGACCTGGCGGACCAATCTCACGGCTGATTCGCCGTCCGACGCTTCTCCGACAACAGCCATGTCCGGCTGCTCCCGCAGAAGCGTGGACAGACCCTGGCGCATGACGATGTGATCGTCCACTAGCACCACGCGACTGCGGCCCTCATCTGTCGCGGCTGCCGCCTGTGGAGGAGCGATGACAACCGACACCTTGGGCGGGCGCTCGACCGGCGCCTCCTGTCCCGCGGGCGCCGGAACCGGCGCGACCAGCGTGAACCGGCTCCCTCGGCCAGGAGCGCTGTCGATCTCCATCCGGCCACCCAGCAGGTCCAGGCGTTCGCGGACGCTGAACAGTCCAAAGCCCTCCGAAGGGCCACCCGCGGCGCGGAGTTGTGCCGGGTCAAAGCCGGCGCCCTGGTCCGCGACGGTGATCTGGACCCGGCCGTCAACCCGGCTCACTTGCACGCGAGCCGACTTCACCCCCGCATGCTTGACAACGTTGAACAGCAGCTCGCGCGTGGCCTGGAAGAGCAGAACGGTCACGTCCTCTGCGATCGACCCGACCCGGTCTTGCGCCTCCAGGTGCACCGCAAGCCCCTGCTTCTCCTGAATCCACCGGGCCAGCCACTCCAGCGCAGGCACCAGGCCGCCGGCGTGGAGGATGGGCGGGCTGAGCTCGGCCGTCAGGGAGCGAGACGTCTCGATGGAGTCCGAGATCAGATCGCTGACCTCCACGGCCAACTGCCGCGCAGCCGGGTCATCGGCCCGCTCCAACACCCCCAGCCGGTACCGCGCCCCGACCAGGAGCTGCTGGAGCCCGTCGTGGAGCACCTGTGCCAGTCGCTGCCGCTCGCGTTGCTCGGCCAAGGTCAACTCAGAGGCCAGGGCCCGCAGTTGCTCGGATCGCTCGCGCAGCGCCCTTTCCGCGACGCTCCGCCGGGTCACTTCCAGCTCCAACGTCTCGACCGTCCGCGACAGGTCGGCCGTGCGTTCCTTGACCCGCTGCTCCAGCTCCACGGCAGCCCGGCCGGTCTCTTGGGCGAGCTGTTCGATTCGCCTGCGGGCCAGGACCTGCTCGGTGCTGTCCACACCGTGCACGAACACTCCGGAGATGGACCCATCGCCTTCGCGCAGCGGCATGTACACGAAATCGACGTAGCGCTCTTCGAGCGGCTTCCCTTGGGTCCGCTGCAAGCGAACGGCCACCTCCTTGCCGGAGTACGGCTGGCCCGTCTCAAAGACACCGTCCAGCAGCCCGAAAAAGCCTTGGCTATCGAGCTCTGGCAGGGCTTCACGGATCGGCAGGTTCAGAATATTGCGCCGACCGACAATCTGGACGTATTGCTCATTGCACATCTCGAACACATGCTCGCGGCCGCGCAAGGTGGACATGAAGGCCGGCGCCCACCGAACGATGTCCTTCATGCGCTCATGGGCTTGATGCCGCAGATCCTCCGCCTGCTTCACCGCGACCACGTCCATGACCGGGGGGGCCAGAGTCTGCAGGACAGCCACGTCGTCCTGCGTGTAGTCCGTCGCCTTGTTGCCAACGCCAAGGATGGCAACGACAGTGCCCCGGCGGAGGATGGGTACGGCCAGATCGCGCACGATCGGGGCGTGCCCGTCGGGCAATCCCTTCTTGTGGCTCAGGCTCGCATAGTCGTTGTGGATCACCGGAGCGCGGGCGTGGAAACAGTCGACCCACACGCCAGCCTGGCTGATCGGGTAGTGCAGGCCCTTGCCCTCGGCCTGGCACATGTTCCTGAGCGTGTTGCTGGACCAAGCCTGGAGCCAGATGTTCTCTTGGTCTTCGCTGACGAAGTGGAAGAACCCGATCGAGCTACCCGTCAGGCGCTCCGCCTCGTCAAGGGCGGCCTGCATCACCTCATCCATGCTGGCGTGCTGGGCCAACTCGGACAGGTGCAAGCGGCTGCGCAGCAACGCCTCCGCCCGTCTGCGGTCGGTGACGT
>PMCG01000301.1 GCA_003155335.1 Acidobacteriota bacterium | reverse complement strand
TCGGTGAGCATGGAGACCGAGACCACGCAGCGGATCGCCTCGCCGAGCCGACCTGGCTTGCCGACCGTGTTCATGGCCTCGCGGAGCAGGTCGGTGTCGGTGAGGTTCTCGGCCTGGCGCTGGTCGCCGGTGCGCTCCACGATCTCGCGACGGAAGCGGTCGATCTCGTCCGCGGCCATGGTGCGGAAGTTGTCGTCGAGGGCCTCGCCAGACTCGAGCTGCTCGCTGTCGATCAGGATCGTGTTCGGCCGGGCCAGCGGGTTGCCGTGCTCGTCGAAGTTGCGGAAGAGGGCCAGGCGCCCGTTCTCCAGCGTGGTCGAGCCATCCTCGTTCTCGCGCTGGAAACCGGAGATGTAGTCGTAGACCAGCTTGGAGGCGGAGGTGTTGTTGCAGACGACGATAAAGCAGGGCGGGACGCGGACCTTGGCCGCCTGCCAGAAGTCGAAGGTCTTCGCGTAGTGGCCGTAGAGCGCTTCGAGGGCGGTCTGCAGCTCGACGGGCAGGGCCAGCGGGTCGAGGGCCTTGCCCTTGCCGCGGCCCTTCTTGGGCATCCGCGTGCGAATGTGCTCCCAGAGGTTGCGGAACTTCGGCATCTCCTCGCCGGGGATGTTGTCGGCCACGGGGACACGCGGCAGCTTGACGATGCCGCACTCNNCATCGTCCAGGGGAAGAGCGTGCCCTCGGCGTAGCCGGAGCCGCTCAAGAAGAAGGGTGTGGCCGAGAGGTCGATGACGCGTGCGATGCCGAGCTTGCGCTTGACGGTTTCGAGACCGGAGCTCCAGACGCGCGCGGCCTCGCTGTTCTTCTCGGCTTCCTTCTTGTCGTCGGCCTGGAGATCGCCCTCGTCGTCGCGGTCGGGCCGCTCGCGATAGCAGTGGTGGGCCTCGTCGTTGAGGACGAGGATGTTCTTCAGGCCCATCAGGTCAGGCATGACACGCTGGAGCATCTGGCCTTCGGTCTCGAGCGTGCTGAGGGCCTCGCCGCGGCCCTGCAAGAGTGATCGGCCGCCCTTCGAGAGATCGAGGCGCTCGCGCAGCTTGAAGGCGTGGAAGTTGGTAATGACGATCTTGGCCTTGGCGATGTCCGGCAGCATGTCGGTTGGGACCAGCTCGCGGCTCTGGTAGTAGCTGTCGGGATCGTTCGGCTTCAGCACGCGGAGGCGATCGCGGATGGTGATGCCGGGGGAAACAACCAGGAAGCCGCGCGTGAACCTGGGGCTGGTCGACCGGCGATTGGCGTTCACCGTCTGCCAGGCGATGAGCATGGCCATGACGGTTGTCTTGCCCGCGCCGGTGGCCAGCTTGAGCGCGAGGCGCGACAGCTCCGGGTTGGCGTCGTTGTTCGCGTTGGCGAGGTGATCGAGGAAGCTCTTCCCGGCCTTGTCGTTCGGCGCGACCTCCGTCAGCCAAATGGCTGTTTCCGCAGCCTCGATCTGGCAGAAGAACGGCCGGTAGCTAGCGAACGGATGATGACGCCAGTGTTCGAGCAGACGGCGCGTCTCGGGTGTCACCTGCCACTGGTCGGGATTCGGGAGGGCACGCCACGCGTCGACACGGTTGCGGAGCTGGTTGATGATCGGCGTTGGGTCGTATCGCTGCTTCTCCGTCGAGAGGCCCTTGCCCTCGTCCAGCACGAGCTCGCGCTGCTTGGCGCTGCCCTTCTGCTTCTTCGGTTTCGGGATCGGCGTGATGAACTGGGCCGTGCGACGCCGCTCGATGATGCGCTGCGTCGGCTGGCCCTGGTCGTCCAGCTCCCAGTGCCGCGCAGGGTACTCGTAGGGCGAATAGAGGATGGGCGCGTCGAAGAATCGGGTGTCGGCTTCGGGGCGACTCGGTGCTGGATCGTCAGGCATCAGCTCTGCTCCGCGGTCTGGTCCACGATCCTGCCTGCGGACCAGCCGCTGCGTCTTCCCACGCGTCCTGACCGGGTTCGATCGCCGTCATTCTCTGTTAACCACGAGAATATACAACGGTTCCTCGCGCCATGCCGTGCCGCTCCCGGCGAGCGCGCGTCTCGATTGCGAGTCGCGGTTGCAGTTACTCGTCGAGTTGGCTAAGGTCGTTTCGACTCGGCTGTCCAGGAGGGAGAGACGATGAACGGCCACACTCGCTCGCGTGCATCGGGCCGCTGCTCTGAGCTGCGGCGACATGCGCGCCTCCTTTTGGCGATCGTGCTCGTCGCGGTCGGTTGCCGCGGCACCGGAGGACCCGGTTCAGGGCGGGCGGGCGGCGACACTGCCGGAGGTTCGACGCTCGACCTGTCCACGATCGACGTGTGCCAGCGCGTGCCTGGCAAGGCGGTGGCAGAGGCCCTCGGTGGCCAACTCGCTGACACGCTCGCCTTCCGCGCCTCGGCAGATCAGCCGAGCCGCTGCCGCTACTCCATCGGCAGCAGCGACAGCGCGCGCAGCATGCGCCAGGCCTACGTTGTCTTGCTGCTGCCACCGCGGGACTTCGAGACGCGCCGCATGCAGCAGCAGAATCCCGTGGAATCAATCCCGGGTTTGGGCGATGCGGCCTACGTCACCTACGCCCCTGCGGGCGAGCGAACAGACCTCTACGTGCTCAAGCGCGGCAAGGCCGCGATCCAGGTCACAGGGGAGAACCGCGCCGCCCTGGTCAAGATCGCCAAGGTTGCCGTAGCGCATCTCTAGCGCAGGCTGCCGGCCGCGGTCGCTAGCTTGACGCCGGTCCCGGGCGACCGGTAGTGTATTCTCGCAATGTAGGCGAGGGGTCACGAGCCTTTGACCCCGCGGCGCCTTTGCCAGGCGATCGTCACAGCAACGCACCACGGGCAGCTGTCGCGTCCTTGCGGCAGAGTCGCCGCGCCAGTATCAAACGCCGCAGAAGACCGAGGACAACCATGCTGCTCCACTGCGTTCTCAACACGCTGCTCGCCGGGGCACTCGCGGCCGGGACAGCCACGCCCACCGCGCCAGCTCCAGATAAAGTCCCTCTCGCAGGCGCGTGGCGCTTTGCGCTCGACCCGCAGAATGAAGGCGTCACCAACAACTGGTTTCAGCAGGAGTTGCCGGATCAGATCCAGCTCCCCGGAACCACGGACGAGGCCCAGAAGGCCCCACTCAATGAGGCCGCCGAGACAGGACGACTGACCCGCGTGCATCCGTACGTGGGCGCCGCGTGGTACCAGCGCGACCTGGACGTGCCGCGCGCTTGGGCTGGCAAGCGCGTCGTGCTGACTCTGGAACGCACCAAGAGCAGCCGCCTGTGGCTGGACGGCAAGCCCATCGGCGAGCAGAGCTCGCTGGTGGCGCCGCATGTGTACGTGCTGGGCACGCTCCTGGCCGGGAAGCATCGGCTCACTCTGCGCGTCAACAACGCCGAACTGCCGAAGATCGGCGATGCGCACCAGATCAGCGACCAAACGCAGACCAACTGGAACGGGATCGTCGGCGAGCTGAGCTTGCTACTGACCGATGCTGTCTGGATCGAGGACGTCCAAGTCTATCCTGACCGCGCTGCCCACAAAGTGCGGGTGCGCGTCGAAGTCGGCAATGCCACCGGCTTGACCGCGAGAGGCTCGCTGGCCTTGAGCGTGCTGGCGCTCAAGGGCGGCTATGCCGTGCCTGAGCCGGCGCCGACGACCTTTGCCGCAACTGGCAAGAGCACAGTCGTGGAGGCGGAGTACGACCTGGGCCAGAACGCCATGACCTGGGACGAGTACTCGCCAGCGCTCTACAAGCTCTCGGTCGCGCTCAAGGCCTTGGCACGAGGCCACATTTGCCATGACAGCCGCAGCGTCGCGTTTGGGCTGCGCGACTTCAAGNNGCCTATCCGCTGACCGGCTACGCGCCGATGACGCTCGACGGCTGGCGACGCGTGTTCCAGATCGTGAAGTCGTATGGCCTCAACCACGTTCGCTTCCACAGCTGGTGCCCGCCGGAGGCTGCGTTCGCGGCGGCCGACGAGCTGGGGATCTACTTGCAGCCGGAGCTGCCGAACTGGATGAACTTCGGCGATCCCGCGCACGACGAGTTTCTACACGCCGAGGGCGAGCGTCTGTTGCGCGCATTTGGCAACCACCCGTCCTTTGTCATGCTCTCGCTCGGCAATGAGCTGGGCGGCAGTCAGGAGCAGATGGCCGGCGTCGTCCAGCAACTACGCGCGTTCGATAGCCGGCACCTGTACGCCCAGGGCACCAACAACTGGTTCCCCGGGCCGGGCGCGGGTGACGATTACTACGCCTCATTCCAGTACCAGGGCAAGAAGCTGCGCGGCTCCTACGCCACGGTCGACGCGCCGCTGGGCCACGTGCAGATCGGTCCGCCGTCGACGCTCAAGGACTACACGGCCGAGATCGCGGGCCTGAGCGTTCCTCCGGTCTCACAAGAAGTCGGCCAATACCAGGTAGCACCCGACTTCCGCGAGATCGAGAAGTACACGGGGGTGCTTCGCGCGCGCAATCTCGAGGCGTTTCGCAAGCGGCTCGAGGAGGCCGGCATGCTCGCTCAGGCCGGCGATTTCCGGCGCGCGTCGGGTGCCTTGGCCGCGCTCTGCTACCGCGAGGACATCGAGGCAGCGCTCAGGACGCGGGGTTTCGGCGGGTTCCAGTTGCTCGATCTCATGGACTTCCCGGGCCAGGGCACGGCGCTCGTGGGAATGCTGAACGCGCTCATGGAGCCCAAGGGGATCATCGAGCCGGCCAAATGGCGCGAGTTCTGCTCGGAGACAGTCCCGCTCCTGCGCATGCCGAAGTACACCTGGACCAACTCCGAGACGTTCACTGCGACCGTGGACCTAGCGCACTACGGCGCAGCAGATATCGCGAACCCCGCTCCCATCTGGACGCTGCGCGATGGCAGCGGCCACCTGCTCAAGTCCGGCCGCCTGGCGGACAAGGCTGTCCCGCGCGGCACGCTCACCTCGCTGGGCGAGATCCAGATCCCGCTCCACAAATACGTCGCCCCGGACAAGCTCCAGCTAGAGATCTCGCTCGTCGGCACCAACATCCGGAACACGTACAACTTCTGGCTCTACCCTGACGCCGCCGACTCGGCGCCCGGCAAGGTCGTCGTCAGCCGTGCGCTCGACGACGCCGCGCGGGCGACGCTCGCGAGCGGCGGAAGCGTGCTGCTGGTGCCTGACCCGGCCAGTCTCACCGAGAGCATCGCGGGTTCGTTCGCTCCTGACTTCTGGAACTTCGGCATGTTCCGCAAGATGGCCGAGGAAAGGCATGCCCCTGTCCCACCGGGCACGCTGGGCATCCTCTGCGATCCGAAGCATCCGGCATTTGCGCACTTCCCGACCGAGTCGCACAGCAACTGGCAGTGGTTCCATCTGCTGATGAACTCGCGCGCGCTGAAGCTCGCCAGCCTACCAGCGCCATACCGGCCCCTGGTGCAGGTGATCGACAACGACGAGCGCGCCCTAAAGCTCGGCGCGCTGTTCGAGGCCCAGGTCGGCACCGGCAA
>PMCG01000277.1 GCA_003155335.1 Acidobacteriota bacterium | reverse complement strand
GGGCTGAACGCGGGAATAAACTGCACCGGCCAGTCTCCGACGCGAACAGCCTCTCCCTCGGGTTCGTACCCGTGGCCCTTGCAGAAGGCATAGATCGGAGAGAGAACGTCCAACGTGGTCGGTTCAGTGATCGTCACCAGCACCTCGGCGTCGAGCGTTGCCACAGCTTCGGTGTAGCGCATCTGCGCGACCGCGCCGAAGCCCGCGTACCCTGCGATGACTCCGGACTCCGTCATGTCGTTCAGCAGTCGCGCCACCCTGTCCATTCAAACCGTATAGGCCTTCTACTCGGCGGGCGCAAGGCCCCGCATCGATCGTCGTCCCGTGCAGGTGTGCCCGAGGGTCCCGCGTCGGCACATCCGCGGGCGAAACGCAGCGGCGGACTCGCGCCCGGCCGTGACTAGAACGCATCGAGGAAGTGCTGCATCTGGTCGTAGTAGCGGAAGACAGGGCCGTAGCTTCACCACACGCGCACTCGGTCAGCCGGGACCAGGTATAGCTTCTGGCCAGGTTTGACGTCGAACGCGTCGTACCAGGGATCGAGGTTGCGCACCACGTCGGCTCGGAACTCAGCAGGGGCATGACCGTCGCCCAGGATCGTCTGGCGCAGCAGCGGCTCGCGCGTCTTCTGCCGCCAGGACTGCGCGAAGCTGAGGAAGAACTGCTGGTCACCGCTGAGGCCCTCCGCGATCTGGGCCGGCTTCTTTCCGAGTGATAGGCGATAGGCGTCGTACGCGACCGCAAGCCCCGCCGCGTCGGCCACGTTCTCGCTCAGGGTCTGCTTGCCGTGGACGTGCAGGCCGGGCAGCGGCTCATAGGCGTTGTACTGCGCTACCAGTCGCTCTGCCGAGGCCTGAAAGTGCGCGAGGTCTGCCTCGGTCCACCAGTTGTGCAACCGGCCACTCTCGTCGAAGAGGGCGCCTTGGTCATCGAAGCTGTGGCTGATCTCGTGGCCGATCACGGCGCCGATGGCGCCGTAGTCCATGGCCACAGGACGCGCGGGGTCGAAGAGCGGCGGCTGCAGGATGGCGGCCGGGAAGTTCATCGCGTTCATCACGGGCAGATTCACCGCATTCACCGTCTGCGGCGTCATCACCCATTCCGACCGATCGACGGGCTGTCCCAGCTTGGCCAGGTTGCGGCGGTACTCGAAGAGCTCGGCGCGCTCCGCGTTGCCGTAGGCGTCGCCGCGCACGATGGCCAGCCCGGAGTAGTCCCGGAAGCGATCGGGATAGCCGACGTGCACAGCGAGCGTGGCCAGCTTGGCCTTTGCTTTGGCCTTGGTGGCCGGCGCCATCCAGTCGAGACGGTCGATGCGGCGGCCGAATGCCACGATCAGGTTCTGGACCATCGCCTCGATGCGCGCCTTGTCAGCGGGCGGGAAGTAAGCTCGCACGTACATCTGGCCGACGGCCTCGCCAAGTGCGGCGCCGGTCGCGTCCACAGCGCGCTTCCAACGGTCGCGCTGCTTAGGCGTGCCCGTGAGAACGGTGCCGTGGAAGGCGAAGCGCTCCTCCTGGAACGCGGCCGGCATCACCGCTGCCTGGTGCTCAAGGGCATGGAAGGTCATGTACTCCTTCCACGTCTCGAGCGGCTGGCTGACGACGAGGGCCGAGATGCCGGCCACCGCATCGGGGTGCCAGACGACGAACTCCTGCTGCGTGCCGAGACCGGCCGCTGAGAAGAATTCCGTCCAGTCCAGCCCCGGTGCCTTGGACGCGAACGTCTCCCGGCTCCAGTGGTTGTTGGACTTCTTGACGTCTTCGGACGCTTCGCGGCTGCTGTGAACCTCGGCGATGCGGCGCTCCAGGTCGAAGACGCGGGCAGCGCTCGCCTGGGGGTCCGCGACTTGCGCCAGGCCGAGGATCTTTGCCATGTGGGTCTGGCATTTCGTGCGGATCTCGGCCATCTCCGGGAATGGGTCGACGTAGTACGCGCGCTCAGGCATATCGAGGCCGCCCTGCATGAGGAAGGAGACGTAGCGGCTCGGCTGGTCCAGGTCCTGGGCGATCCACAGCCCGAACAAGTTGTCGGTGTAGAAGTTCGTGGCGTTGAGGGCGTCCACGTCTGCGCGCAGCGTGGTGCCGAGCACGCGGGCCAGGCCTCGTCTGTCCGCGATCGCCGCGATCGCGTCAAGCTTCGGCCGCAGGGGCGCGAGCCCCGCAGCCTCGATCGCAGCCTCGTCCATGAAGCTCGTGTAGTAGTCGCCGACCTTGCGTTCCACGCTGCCTGCCGGAGCATCTCCGCCTGCAGCGCGCTGGATCAGCTCAACAGTGCGCTGGCTCGTGAGGTCGTACATGACCGCCCCCACACCGACTGCGGGGCGGTCGGAGGGAATTGGCGTGTTCTTGTACCAAGTGCCGTTTGCGTAGGCGAAGAAGTCGTCGCCAGGCGCCACCGCGCGATCGATGCCGGCCAGATCGATGCCGGGCCCCGCCGATGCCGCACCCGCGCACAAAAGGACCGCGAGCGCGACGACACCCAAGAGCGGCGTTCTACCAGTGAGAGTCATGCGACCTCCATGTCCGCCTATTCTCCTCCCTCACCCCTCATCGCGCGACGGCCAGGCCCGCCTGGACCGCTTTCCATCGTTCCAACCGTTGCCGGGAAGTCAGGCGTGTCGTATCTTAGGGAGCGAGGGGATTGGGGAATGGCTTCAGACCTTGCGCAGTTGGAGAACCGAGTCCTCAGCCTGCCGACCGAAGAGCGCGCGAGGCTCGCCGAGCGACTCATCGCCAGCCTTGACGACGTGAACGACGAAGAGAACGAGCGGCTGTGGCTAGATGAGGCCGAGCGCCGATTCGAGGCGCACCGCGCCGGCCGCATCGATGCGCGGCCAGCCGACGACGTCATTCGGGATGCCCGTCGCGCCCTGCGATGAAGCCGGCGCGGTTTCTCGCCCCGGCGGAACGCGAACTCAATGACGCGGCTCGATACTACGAGGGGCGGGCGCTCGGTCTCGGCACGGACTTTCTGGAGCGAGTTGCCGTGGCCGTGCAGGACATTCGGCAGCATCCGGAGCGATGGCCGATCGCGCGAGGATCTGTGCGTCGACGCCTCGTGCGCCGGTTCCCTTTCGCGCTGCTCTACCAGATGGATGGCGATGAGGTCGTCATACTCGCCGTGATGCATCTGCGCCGCCATCCGGAGTACTGGACCGACAGGATCCAGCAGCCGTAGCTGGCACGAGACGCCGCGCGGAACCTCAGGACCTGGTCGTAGCGGAAGACAGGGCCGCCGGTGCAGATGCGCGGCTCGCCGACGTTTCCGCGACCGCGGGGGGAGGCAGCCACGGAACTCGGGCGAATGGTCAGTCCTGAGGGGGCGCGAACGACTTGAGGATGTGACGCAACTCGTCGTCCTTCACATACGGGGACTGCAAACGCACGGGGTCGCCCAGGTCTCTGAACAGCAGATCACCGCGCCCCAACAGCGCGGCAGCGCCACCGCTATCAACGATGAGACGCGACTCGAGTGGCGCTGCAACCTTGAGCGCCACGCGCGCCATGAGGTTCGCGTTGATCACCCCCGTGACGACATCACGGCTGGGCCGTTGCGTAGCGAACACTAGATGGATGCCGGCTGCCCGGCCTTTCTGTGCGAGCCGCGCGACGCGCGACTCGATCTCGCGACGCGTACCCTTCTCCGCGAGCAGGTCTGCGTATTCATCGCAGGCGCACACGATGCGCGCCAGTACCTCGCCACGCTGCTCGGCCAGTGCCTTGACATCCTGCACGCCTCCGGCTTTGGCCAACCGGCGGTAGCGGTCTTCCATCTCCTCGACGAGCGCGTCAATGAGATGCAGAGCCTCTTCCGGCGAGTACGCCATGGGGCGCCAGAGACAGCCACAGCCTTCGAACGCGCCGAAGCCGACGCGCTTCGGGTCGATGAGTGCCAGTTTCAGCGTGGAGGGGCCGTTGCTGGCGAGCAGGCTGGCCAGCATGGCTCTCAACCACTCGCTCTTGCCACTGCCCGCCGTTCCCGCCACGAGGAAGTGCGAGTGCTCCGGTCGCGAAAAGTCCGCCCAGCGCACGGTGCCATCGACAGCGATCCCGACGGGGAAGCTCGATGCGCCCCCCGGGCCGGCCTTCGGAAGCTGGTCCCGGATTGTCGACCACAGGACGTCCTGGCGGTCAGGCCGCTGGACATCGATCGCGATGCGACCACGATCCACCGAGACCAGCGGCGGCTGGTCCGTGCGCAGCCTCGTCCAGACACTGGGAGCCAACCGCTCCACGTGGCCCAACTGCACGGCGCGCCCCGGCTCGACAAAGAACCTGACGAAGGTCGGTCCGACCAGAGGCTCGTCCACGATCCGCAACGTGACGCCGAACTCGGCGTACGCGGCGATCAGCTTGTCGCGCAGCTCCGTCTGGCCCGGCTCTCTCGCGCCGCCGGCCCGCCGTGTCCGTGGCGCGACGATTGGCCGCGGTGGAACGCGCGGGCGGGCGACCTCCTTCACGGGCAACACGCCGGCCAGCCGCGCCGCCAGTAGCTTCAGCGCTACCTGGGCCTCCGTCAGCTGTTTTGCGCTGAAGCGCGCCTCATGCCGCCGCGGGAGAAAGCCGATCACGGCCACCTGCGAGCGCGTGTCGCCGCCGTGCAGCAGGTGATACAGAGCGGCTTGGCACAGATCCGCCTCCGGCGCGCTGCGGCCGGTCTTCAGCTCGACCAGGCACGCGGTACCCGACGACGGCTGTCGCAGAACGGCGTCGATGCGCCCCTCGATCACGACGCTGTCGGTCCATCCGGGCTCACGCAACTCGCGCGAGACCTCTTGCTCATGGGCTTCGAACACGGCGGCCCGCGCGTCGGCCACGTTGCGACCCGCGGCCTGTTGCTCCCACATCGCTTCGGCCAGCCAATCGGTCAGCTCCTGCGCCGCCTGCCAGAAGCCCAGCAGCTTGGGCCCGAGCCCCTGCAAGTCGCGCTCGTGCTCCACCAGCGCCGGGCCCACGTGCCAGACGTAGGCGTGGCGTCGCAGCGCCACTTTCCAGGCATCGATCTTCGGATCCGCGCCCTCTAGGGGGCGGACGAGATTGCCGGCGGTGTCGGGGCCGGTCAGCCCTGCGAAGAGCTTGTGGAACAGTGTGCCGAGGAGCGCTTCAGACGGCTGGCCTGGTCCTGCAGTCGCGGGGCCACCTGCCGCCCAGTACAGCGCCCGGCGCACTTCCGACACGCTGAGCAACTTCGGCATCAGCTGCGCTCCATCGCATCGGGCCGCAGGAAGACGACGTCGTCCGGTCCGCGCACAAGGCCGAGCAAGTCCGGTGCGGACAGAATCAGCTCGCGAATCTTCTCGGTGGGTATGGACACGCGGCTCGCAAGGGTCGCGAGATCGATCACCCACATCTCGCGCAAGGCCTCCAGTACGGGTTCTATGGAGGCATCCTCACGCGCGAGAGGCTCCCCAGCGACTTCTCGGACAAGGTCCCGGAGGGCGGGAGGTGCGTTCCGCGCCAGCCACGTCTTCAACTCCTCGGTGGACACGATCTGGCCGCCGACGGCCAGATCGCCCGCCGCCGCCTCGGACAGAAGCCGTCGCAGCGCGGCCAGCGCTGCAAACGCCTCGGCGCTGGGCTTCAACAGCGCGCCGCCCGCCGCCACGAGCGCGTCGAGGTGTTCGCGCGTCCTCCGCGCCGTCGTGGGGATGCCCAGGCGCTGGTCGCGCACGACGACCAGGCTGTCGAAGTGCGTCTGGACGTCGCGCAGTCGCCGCAAGCGCGCAGCGAGCGTCTTCATGTTGTCGGCGTGGCACACGGCCACGGCGGCCTTGCGCCTACCGCGCTCGAGAACCAGGTCAACGTCCCGGCCGCCGCCCCTGGTCGCGCGGACGCCTTCACCCCAGAGGTCGCAGGCCCGCAGCAGGCCGTCCACGTAGATACCTTCGTCGAGCCGGTCGCGCGCCATCTGGCGCTCCTCTTCGAGCGCCGACTCCCACGTCTCCCGAAGCGCCGATCCCACGTCCTTGGCCGGCGCCGTCGGCGCCCCCTGAGCTACCTTGTCGAACATCTCTCGGCACAGCTTCAGAACATCGCGCGCGGGCAATGGGTGCGTCAGGTGGACCTGAAGCGCCGTTCGTGAGACTGGCCAGAGGCGGTCATCGAACTGCGTATGCCCCCTTCCTCGGCCCAGTAGTCGTACTTGTTGAACAAGTGTCGAAGTCGCGAGCCGCTGCTCGATCAGCCTGAGCGCCTGGGAAGTGTCGAGGCTCTGCAGCGAGTAGCTCCGCTCAGCGAGCCGCGCATCGTAGTTCTGCTTGCCCGCTGCCCGCCGGAGCGTTTCAATGAAGTCCGTCAGGCAGCAGGTGATGGTCGCGACATTGCGATTTCGGCCGAAGAGTTGCGCCACCCCGTGGCCGAGGGCCTGTAGGAGCTGGTGGTCCTCGGGTTCGCGTTGCAGCCCTTCGATCTGATCGAATGCTAGCGCCACCGGGCAGCTGGGGCCGGCCAGAGTCAGAAGCGTGCGAATGGCATCCTCGGCGGGTTCCTCGTCGTCGAGGGCCCGCGCGACGCCGAGCCGCTGCGTCTGTTCCTCGGTGACGCTCCGGCCCAGGAGCCACGCGCGCGCCGTCGGACGCTCTATGCCTGCCACGAAGCGCAAAGCTACGTCCACAACGTCGGCATCGACAGTCTCTCGCAGCGCGGCGAGCGCGGTCTG
>PMCG01000340.1:7038-17719 GCA_003155335.1 Acidobacteriota bacterium | reverse complement strand
CAGGAGATGCAGCGCGCCATGGCCAAACAGGCCGAGGCCGAGCGCGAGAAGCGCGCCAAGATCATCCACGCCTCGGGCGAGCTGGAGGCCTCACGGCACCTGATGGAGGCCGCACAAACGCTCCAAGAGCAGCCGGTGTCGTTGCACCTACGGTATCTGCAGACGCTGACGGAGATCGCGGCGGAAAAGAACTCGACCATCGTCTTCCCGCTTCCAATGGACTGGATGCGTGCGCTCATGGGCCTGCGCGATGCGGGAGATGGGAAGTAGCGGCTCGGCGGCAGCCGTGCGGCAGGGATAGAGCATGGAGTCGGCGCGGAACGGCAGTGACGACCTGACCATACGCGGTGAGATCGAGAACACCAGCGTGCCGGAGCTGGTGCACTCGATCCTCGCCAGCGGCGAGGCCGGTGTGCTTACGTTCCGCAACAGCGAGTTCACCAAGAGCCTCTACGTGCAGGGCGGCCGCGTGCTGTTCGCGGCCAGCACGGATCCGGACGAGCGGCTCGGCGAGAGCCTGCTCCTGCGCGGCAAGATCAGCGCGCGACAGTATCTCGAGGCGAGCAAGCAGATCCAGCCCGGCCGGCGGCTGGGGGCGATCCTCGTGGAGATGGGTGCTCTCGACCCAGACGACCTCATCCCTGCCGTGGATCAGCAGGTACGCGAGATCCTGATGGACCTGTTCCAGTGGACGCGCGGCGAGTACGAGTTCGTGATCAAGGAGATGGACCCGAGCGACATCCTGGCGCTCAACGTCTCGCCAGAGAACCTCGTGCTGGAAGGGGTCCGCCGCTCGCGCGCCTGGAGTCGAATCTACGCCGGCATCGGCGGCTTGGAGGCCGTGCCCTTTCCGACCGGCAAGACGGAGCTGCTCTACAAGCTCGAACTGACTGACGACGAGCAGGAGGTGCTCTCCCACGTCAATGGGCGCTCCACGATCGAGCAGATCTGCCAGATGTCGTACCTGGCCAATTTCGAGACCTGTCGCATTCTCTGGGCGCTCTTCCTGGTGGGCCTGATTCGGCGCGGGCAAGCCGGCGAGGACGCGGTGGCCTCAGCCGGCGCGCGCGCGAGAGAGAACGAGCTGGACTTGGAAGACGTGGTCGAGCGCTTCAACCAGATGTTCGGCCGCATCTACGGCTTTCTGCGCGGGCGAATGGGGGACGAGGTCGACCAGTTCATGGAGGTNNGCGAACGTCGCTGACCTGCTCCCGGAGCAGCGCAAGGGACTGATGGTGGCCGGCCTCAACGAGCTGGTCTACTGTATCCAGTTGACAGTGCGGACGCGCTACGGCCCGGAGGAAGCGGCTGTGATCTCGGGGATCATCAAGGAAGGCTTCCGCCGTCTCTCGGGCTCGTGAGCAACGCGCGCGAGGCTTGAGGAGGAAACAGTTGGCGCAGGACGACTACTACTACGAGATCCAGCTCACGAACAAACAGCTCGTGTTCTATTTTCTTGCCGGGGCCACCGTGCTGATCTTGTGCTTCCTGGCGGGGATCATGGTGGGCCGCGGCGTGGACGTTCGCAGCGCAGAGACGCGCGTGGCGCGCGAGGAGCCGGTGACCCCGATTGGGGGCGGAGAGCCGGCCGGGCGCGGGACGCCGGTCCCGGTCGATTCCTACAGCTATCCGCAGAGATTGGTCGCGGAGAAGCCGCCCGAGGCGCTCGAGCCGCGCGCTATCGCACCCCATCCCACGCCGGGAGCGACGGTCGTTTCGCGAGCGACGCCGACGAGCACGCCGCACGCGTCCCCAGCGGCTGCGCCTGTGGTGCCGAAAGCGACGCCGAAGCCCGTGGCCACCCCGAAAGGCACTCCTGTGCCAAAGCCCACTGCGACGCCGAAGCCTCGGCCGACCCCGACACCGCATGCGGCAGCTACGGCGGCCGCTGGCAAGCCGGCAGAGGGCGGGCCCAGCGTGCAGGTCGGGGCGTTCAAGGACAAGGCGAGCGCAGACTCCGTCGTAGCGCAACTGCGCCGGAAGGGTTACACGGCGCACAGCGTCAGCCCGGACGGAGCGCGCGACGGTCTCTACATCGTGCGCGTGGGTCCGTACAAGACGCGTGCGGAAGCAGAACGCGCACGCACTCGGTTGGAGCAGGATCGGTTCAAGCCCTTCATCGTGCACCAGTGAAGGCGGCGCTGGGGTGGCGCCCTTGCGGCCGGAGGCAGTGTCGGCAGGAGGCCTGCGCGTGAGCGGTGCACGCCCGCTGGCGGCCGCTGCGTTGAGCGGCGTCTTGCTCTTCTTCTCCTTCCCGAAGTTCGGCCATGCCGCGGTCGCGTGGCTCGCCCTGCTGCCACTGCTGGCGGCGCTCGTCGGGCGGCGTGGCCGCGGGGCAGGGTGCCTCGGCTACGTCGCGGGCGTCGTGAGCGCGCTCGGGCTGCTCTATTGGACAGCCATCGTGGTCGCGCAGTTCGGCGGACTGAGCATCGTGCTGGCGACCGGTGCCATGGTGCTGCTTTGCCTGGCGCTCGGCCTATTCTTGGCGTTCTTCGGGGCGATGCTGGGCCTGTGGGTGCGCGCCTTCGGGCATTCGGGGGTGCTGGGTGCGCCCATGGCCTGGGTGGCGATGGAGCTGTTGCGTCGCCGCGTGCCCTACAGCTTCCCGTGGTGCCTGCTTGGCTACAGTCAATCCGACGCGCTGCCAGTGGTGCAGGTCGCGGCCTTGGCCGGTGTCTACGGGGTGTCTTTCCTCATCGTTCTCGTGCCGAGCATCGCTGTCTTTGCGGTCTTCGAACAGCGCGCGCGGCGACGCTGGCTGGCCGTGGCTCTTGGGGTCACGCTGGCCGCTTGCGCGCTTGTCTATGGAGTGGCTCGTCTGCGTGTCCCGATCGCGTCCTTCGGCTCGGTTCGCGTCGGGCTGATCCAGGCGTCGATTCCGCAGGACGAGAAATGGCAGGCGATCTACGTTTGGCGAAACATGGAGCGTCACGTCGCGCTGAGCCGTGAGGCTGCGCGAGACGGGGCCAAGCTTCTCATCTGGCCGGAGTCCTCGGTGCCGTTCTACTTCGATTCGGCACCGCCGATAGCCAAGACCCTGCGGCAGCTCACACGCGAGACGGGCGCGTACTTGCTCTTCGGGAACGACGATCGGGCGGACGAGGGGGAAGAACAGGTGTGGGTGGGTGCAAAGCTGCTGGCGCCCGACGGCCAGTTGGTCCTGCGCTATCACAAGATCCAACTCGTGCCCTTCGGGGAGTACGTGCCCTTGGAGAGCATGTTCGGTCTGTTGGGCGTGAAGAAGCTGGTCGAACAGGCCGGGAGCTACATTCCAGGCACGGATGCTGGCGTGGGTCCAGCCGGCCGCGCGCAGGTCGGCGTGTCGATCTGCTATGAAGCCATTTTCCCGGATCTCGCGCGGCAGTTCACGGTCAACGGGGCGAACCTGTTGGCCAATATCACGAACGACGGCTGGTACGGCCGCACATCTGCGCCGTATCAGCACTTTGCCATGGCGCGGCTGAGGGCTGTGGAGAACGGACGGTCTTTCGTCCGCGCTGCCAACACCGGAATCAGCGCGCTCGTGGACCCACGCGGGCGACTCCTGGCCAAGACCGAGCTCTTCGAACGACGGGCACTGGTGGGTGACGTGCCGCTGACGGACGAGGCGACGTTCTACGCTCGCCACGGAGACCTGTTCGCGTGGACGTGTCTCATTGGCAGCGGGCTGCTGAGCATCGCGGCGATCTGGCGGCAACGGCGTGCCCCAGCGGTTGACTGGGCGTGAACCGCCTGCCGCGACCGGCTAGAATCTCCCGGCGGAGGAAGAATTGAGCGAGGATTTCCAGCAGAGGTTTTCCGAACTGACAGCGAGGGCCGCGGACATTCGCGGCTATCTTTGAAGAGGCCAAGCTTCAGACCGAGTTGGAGCGGATCGAGAGCCGGATAGCCGACGCGGATTTCTGGCGCGACCAGAAGGCGGCGCAGAAGGTCCAGCGGCGCCGCAAGTGGCTGGAGGAGGAGCTCAGTTTCCTCAAGCGCTTGCGCACGCAGGAGGACGACGCGCGCGTGCTGGTCGAGTGGCGCACGGCCGGCGAGGACGTCGGCGGGGAACTCTCGGCAGCCCTGGAGGCGCTGACGGCGCTGATCGAGGGCGCCGAGTTCCAGAAGATGCTCGGCGGCGAACACGATCGCGCCAACGCCATCGTGACCATCAACGCCGGCGCCGGCGGCACGGACAGTCAGGACTGGGCNNTGCTGCGCATGTACCTGCGCTGGTGCGAGAAGAAGGGCTACAAGCGCGACGTCACGGACATCCAGGCGGGCGAGGAGGCGGGCATCAAGAGCGCCACGGTGATGGTCCAGGGCGAGTACGCGTACGGGTACCTCTCGGCCGAGGCCGGTGTGCACCGGTTGGTGCGCATCAGCCCGTTCGACTCGAACGCGCGGCGGCAGACGTCCTTTGCCTCGGTCTTCGCCTGGCCGGAGGTCGACGACGAGATCGAGATCGACATCCAGGAGAA
This sequence comes from Acidobacteriota bacterium, assembly GCA_003155335.1. Classification (GTDB taxonomy): domain Bacteria; phylum Acidobacteriota; class Vicinamibacteria; order Fen-336; family Fen-336; genus FEN-336. Next base: position 13,256 of record PMCG01000340.1, on the reverse strand, counting down.
GGACCTGCGTGTGGACACCTACCGCTCGAGCGGAGCCGGCGGCCAGCACGTCAACGTGACGGACTCTGCCGTGCGCATCACGCACCTGCCCAGCGGGATCGTGGTCTCATGTCAGAACGAGCGCAGTCAGATCCGCAATCGCGAGGTGGCGATGAAGGTGCTCAAGGCGCGCCTCTACGACCTGGAGCGGGAGAAACAGCGTGCCAAGCTCGACGCCGTCGAATCGTCGAAGAAAGACATCGCCTTCGGCAGCCAGATCCGGTCGTACGTGCTGCACCCGTATCGCATGGTGAAAGACCATCGCACGAAGCACGAGGTCGGCGATCCGGACCGCGTGCTCGACGGCGACCTGGACGGTTTCATCAATGCCACGCTCGTGGCTCGCGCGAGGGGTACGCTCAGCGCGGCTGGCGAGGCTGACTAGGCGCGGGCGGCCTCAGCTCGGCGCGCCGCCTGGCCCGGCAGCATTCCAGCCCGCAGAGGAGATAGCGCTGTCGCCCCGTCGGCGGAAGAGGGCGAGCGCGCGGTCGACGTCGGGCGTGTCGATGGCCAAGAGTCCCTCTGAGTTGGCGCCGTTGCGCGGCTCGAACTCGTGGCCGCGAATGACGCGCCGGAAGACCTCTTTGAGCGCGCGTGCGCCCAAGCGCGGCTGCCGGGACGCTTCGCGCACGATACGGCGCGCCGCCGCGTCGGTCAGCTCGAGCTTAATCCCCTGGCTCGCGAAGTAAGCCTGCGACTGGCGCAGGGCGGAGTCCGCGCCCTGGAGGAAGATGCGCAGCAGGTGCTCCTCTGCGAGCGGTTCGAGCATGACCACGGCATCGAAACGCGAGAGAAACTGGGGCGTGATGCCGTAGTCGAAGAGGTCCTCGCTGCGCATCCAGTCACGCAGGGAGAACTGCAGCTCCTCGCGCACACGCCCTTCTTCCACAACCGTGACCGGCTTGAGCACGCCCTTGTCCTGGCCTGCGGTGACACGGTGAAAGACGGAATCGTACAGACCCTCGAAGGCGCCCGCGCAAACGAAGAGCAGCTCGCTCGAGTCGACGGTAACGCGTTGGCCGCCAGCCCAGTCCGGCAGGCGGAACGGAACGGCCTCGTTCTCTATCAGCGTGAGCAGCGCTTCTTGCGCGCGAATGCCGGCGATGCTGGGTTGGCCGCCGACGTAGGCGCGGATCTTGTCGACCTCGTCCACGAAGACCATGCCGTGCGCGGCTTGGTTCAACAGTCGGTCGACGGGCGTCTCGGCCCCGAGCTGCTGGCGCGCGCGCTCGAGCAGACGCGTCAGTAGTTTCGCACCAGGTAGGCCGATCTCGGCCTCTTCGCCGAGCACGTTGGCGTGCACACGCAACACTGTCGAGCGCAGCGCCAGTGCGGGATTGGCCGCCAGCAGCTCTTCCACGGCACGCATCAGCGTCGTCTTGCCCGAGCCTGAGGCGCCGATCAACAGGATGTTGCCGACGCGCAGGTTGGCGAGCTTCTTGGCAAGAGCCACGGACATCTCGCGCACGGCCTCGTTCTGGCCGACGACGCGGCGCGAAAGGGCAGCGGCGATCTGCAGCGGCGTGGGCAGGTCTGCCATATGCTGATTCTAGCCCGGCTGGCCGCCGAGGTGGCGCAGAGCGGTGCGGGCTAGGCAGAGGGCGAGTGTCGCGCTGCGTAGCGGTGCCGGAGGTACTCGAAGGCGGCCGGCAGGACGGAGATCGCGATGATGGCGAGAATGACCAGGCTGAAGTTGTTCTTGACGATCGGCTGGTTGCCGAAGAAGTAGCCGGAAGACACGCAGACCGCCACCCACAGGACGCCACCGACGACGTTGTAGGCCAGGAAGCGCAGATAGCTCATCGCGCCGATCCCTGCCACGAACGGGGCAAAAGTGCGGACGATGGGCACAAAGCGCGCGATGATGATCGTCTTGCCGCCGTACTTCTCGTAGAAGGCGTGCGTGCGGAGCAGATGCTCCGGGTTGAAGAAGCGCGACTTGGGAAAGTGGAAGACCTTTGGCCCGAGATAGGCGCCGATGGCGTAGTTGAGGGTGTCGCCGAGGATGGCGGCGAGCGAGAGCAGGGCGAACAGCAGGCCCACCTTGAGGCTGCCCACGGCAGCAAAGGCCCCGGCGGCGAACAGCAGAGAATCGCCGGGGAGCAGCGGGGTCACGACGAGGCCGGTCTCAAGAAAGACGACGGCAAACAGCAGCGCATACGTGTGGCCGCCATAGCTCGTGACGACCTGCGCTAGGTGCTTGTCCAGGTGGAGGAAGAGGTCGATGCACCAGCGGATCCAATCCATGCGCGCTCCCTGCGGGCGACCCCGCGACAAAATGGCCTCGTATTCTACTTGAGCGAGCAGCAGCTTGCAGCAGGCACGCCCGGCACGTCAGTCGAACTGGAGAACCGTAAACGCGGGCGTCGTGCCGTCGGGGAGCAGAGTGCCAGCGGTCGCGGCGGTCCGGTGTCGGCCGAGGGCCGCCGCCAGGCGCGTCGGCGCGGCCAGGTCAGCGCCCGCGGACACCAGCACGCGGAAGGCGCCGGAAGGGACCGGCCGGAGGGCCAGGTCATCGTAGAGGCCGAAGCGCAGTCCGTGGGCGAGATACTGCGTGACTTCCTGGCTGGCGAGCGCGGCAGGGACGTATGTGTTGGCGAGGGCGTCACTGCCCTCGCGCTCGGCGAGCGCGCGCAAGTACTCGCCCGCTTTGGTTTCGATCGGGTAGAAGGCGCGCCAGACGGCCTCGTCGCGCGGGGCGGCGACGAAGTAGCTCCAGAATGCGCACACCGCTGCCGCAAGCGTGAGAGAGCCGGGCAGCCAGGCGCGGCTTGGCCCGCGTAGGCAGGCAGGGGCGAGCAGCGTACTCCAACCGAGGGCGGCAACGATGCACACGTAGGGCAAGGCGTCAAAGGCACGTGTGGCACGTGGGCCATCGACTGAAAAGAGGCTTGGCGCGATCGTAAGCAGGATCGTGCCGACGAGGAAGAGCGTGCGTGGATCGCGGGGCCGACGCGCAAGGACGATCAACCCGGCCAGAAAGCCCAGGCCTGCGATGGGATCGAGTTGAGGCTGACCTGGCAGGTTGTGGCGGCCGATCGTGTCGCCGCGCACGTGAAGCATGAGCAGGTGGCGGCCGAGGGAGGCATCCAGTGCAGCCAGCGGCGCGACTCCGTTGTGCAGGGCATGGGAGACGAGAGAAACCTGTTCGATGCGGGCGTTGGCCGTGTGCGGCCAGTGGAGCGCGTAGAGGAACAGCGGGGCTACGGCGAGCGCGAATGCCGCAACAGCCGGAGCGAGCCTCGCGAGTCCGCGCCAACTGGCGATCGACCGGCCGGCCAGACACAGCACGAAGCCGACGCCAATCAGCGGCGCGAGCCGGCCCGTGTAGTAAGTGTGCCCGGCGAGTCCCAGTAGCGCTCCTGCCAGCGCCAGCGCCAGCGCGCGGCCGGACGGAGTCCGGCGGGTGTCCAAGGCGCGGCCGAGAAGAGCCAGGGCACTCAGCTCGCAGAGCGGTTGAAAGACGACGCTCGTGAACGAGAGCCGACTGATCGTCAGATGCCACCCGGAGCCTGCCAGCAGTCCCGCGGCAATGAGGGCAACGTCCCAGCGTCCGGTCAGGCGGCGCGCGACAAAGGCGGCCGGCACGACCGTGCAGGCGCTGGCGAGGGCGGTGACGACCCGCATGGTCCAGGGGTGGATGCCGAAGAGCAGGAAGGCGGGGACAAACGGATAGACGCTTGCTGCTGGGAGGTCGACAGTGGGGAGAAAGATGGGTCTGTAGCGCGGGTCTTCGACGATCCGCAGGGCGGCGAGTCCATGTCGTGCCTCGTCGCGCCACATGCCGAAGGGCAGCTCGGTCACGCGATAGTAGCGCAGCGCGAATGCCGTGACGACGACCAGTACTGCCGTGATCACAAGTGCGCGCAGCGCAGGTCGTGTCGGGGGTGGCATTTCTCCCGCGTCCGCACCGACCTCGTGCGGCGTGACTGAGACGAAGAGGGCGACGACAGCGATGGCAGCGAGCGGCAACGTCCACCACGCTGAGATGCGTGCGTAGAGCAGGCCTAANNCGGGTGCAGCCATCTCCAGGCGTAGGGCAGCGTGAGCAGTGCGCATGTCACGGGCAATGGAGGCAGGACCCATGCAGTGACCAGCGGGAAGCGGAGCAGGGCCCAGGCCAGGACCGCGATCGTGGCGGCGAGGGTCAACAGCGCGGCAGGGCACGCGACTGGCTGGCTGCAGGCGGGAAGGCGTGCGACAAGCCACAGGCTCACACCGAATGCCAGGCCCAGTGCCCATGTCAGCATCACCGAGCGAGCGATGGCGACTGGCCAGTCTATCGCCAGCGGCTCGATGCGGACGGCGTCGAGCTTGAACCCGAGAGCGCTTCCGTCGGGCCCAGTGCGGTACCGTTCGGCACGCAGGCCGAGTCGCGTTGGACCGAGAATGTCGGCATCACACAGGGTGCCGCGCGGGAGGTCTACGGCGTACGTGTTCCAGCCGCTCGAGACGGTGAGGGAGGCGAACACTCCGTTGTCCTGCGGCTGAACCAGCAAGAGGCGCCGCGGTGGCGCAGCTGCCCCGCCGTCGAGGCGCAGCTCGATGCGGGCGCCGCTTCCGACCCAGCCGTGCAAACGCAGCTCCGCATCGGGAGCGCTCCAACGGTAGCTGACGCGCTCGCCCACGATCGGCGGGAGGAAGCCGCGTAGGAAGCGGTGGTCGCCCGGTGCGCCGACGTCCAGCGTCCAAGGCGCCCTGCTGCCGTAACAAAGCGTGAAGAGCGGCACACTGGCCGCGAGCAGCAAGCCGGCCGCAAGGCGCAGGTTTGCCGGACGCAGTTGNNGGCTTCTGGGCGGCAGGCCTGAAGCCGGAGAGGAGTGTGCAGCAGTCTTGAACGAAGCGCATACAGAGATCGGCGCCGTGTTGCGCCGGCGGATCCTGGTCAACGCAGGACCGATGGGGACCAATGTGCAGGCGCGCGGTCTGAGCGAGGCTGACTTCCGCGGCGAACGCTTTGCCGCGCATCCGATCGACCTCAAGAACAACAGCGACGTGCTCAATCTCGTGCGGCCCGACCTGGTCGAGGAGATCCAAGCGGCGTTCGTCGAGGCCGGTGCAGACATCCTCCAGACGAACACGTTCAACGCAAACGGCATCTCACAGGCAGAGTACGGCCTGGCTGAGCTGGCCTACGAAATGAATCGCGTCGCAGCGCAGATTGCCCGACGCGCGATCGAGAGAGGCAGCCGGCGCGATCCCTCGCGGCGGCGTTTCGTGGCCGGCACGCTGGGCCCCACGCCCAAGACAGGCTCGCTGTCCCGCGACGTGGCTGACCCGGCTGCCCGCGACGTGACCTTCGAGACGCTGCGCGCAGCGTACTACGAGCAGATCCGCGGCCTGCTGGACGGCGGCGTCGATCTGCTGCTGGCCGAGACGACCTTTGACACGCTGAACCTCAAGGCCGCCCTGTTCGCCATGATGCAGCATTTCGACGAGGGGCGCGCGCGCGTCCCGATCATGGCCTCGGTTACGTTCACGCAGCCGGGCAGTCAGCGCACCCTGACGGGGCAGACTCTGGGCGCCTTCTGGACGTCGATCGCGCACGCGCCGCTCTTGAGCGTGGGCGTGAACTGCGCCCTCGGGGCCAAGGACATGCGTCCGTACGTGGAGGAGCTGGCTGGCCTGGCGCCGGTCTACGTGAGCTGCTACCCGAACGCCGGCCTGCCGGATCCGCTGTCGCCCACAGGCTTCCCGGACACGCCAGCCGACATGGCGCGCGCGCTGCGCGAGTTCGCGCTCGCCGGCTGGGTGAACATCGCGGGCGGGTGCTGCGGTTCCACGCCCGCACACATCGGCGCCATCGCCGAGGCGGTGCGTGACTGCCCGCCGCGCGTGCCGCCCGAGCCTGATGGCCTGACGCGCTTTTCGGGCTGGGACGCACTGGTGATGCGGCCGGAGAGCAACTTCGTCAACGTGGGCGAGCGCACCAACGTGGCCGGGTCGCCGAGGTTCGCCACGCTGATTCGAGAGGGCCGCTTCGATGAGGCTGTGGCTGTCGCGCGCGAGCAGGTGCAGAGCGGCGCTCAGGTGCTCGACGTCAACATGGACGAGGGCCTGCTCGACGCCGAGGCCGCGATGACGCGCTTCCTGAACATGATCGGGATGGAGCCGGACGTGGCACCGGTTCCGGTCATGATCGACAGCTCGCGCTGGTCGGTGATCGAAGCGGGGTTGCG
>PMCG01000340.1:2405-6960 GCA_003155335.1 Acidobacteriota bacterium | reverse complement strand
ATGGCCTTCGACGAGCAGGGCCAAGCGGCGACGCGGGAGCGCAAGGTGGCGATCTGCGCGCGCGCTTACCGCATCCTCACGGATGAAGTGGGCTTCCCACCCGAGGACATCGTGTTCGATCCGAACGTGCTGACCGTGGGCACGGGGATCGAGGAGCACAACGACTACGCGTTGGCCTTCATCGAGGCCACGCGGGAGATCAAGGCCAAGCTGCCGCGCGCTAAGGTGAGCGGCGGTGTGAGCAACGTTTCTTTCGCGTTTCGCGGGAACAACGTCGTGCGCGAGGCGATGCACTCGGCCTTCCTGTACCACGCGGTGCGCGCAGGCATGGACATGGGCATCGTCAACCCCGGACAGCTCGCGGTCTACGAGGAGATCCCGAAAGACCTGCTGACGCTGGTGGAGGACGTGCTGCTCAACCGGCGCGCCGACGCCACGGAGCGTCTGGTGGCGTTCGCCCAGACGGTGCAGGAGCGCGTCCAGGAGAAGGTCGCAGACGACGCCTGGCGTGCAGGCACGGCGGAGCAACGTATCGAGCACGCGCTTGTTCGAGGCATCGACACACACGTCGAGGCGGATGTGGAGGAGGCTCGGCAGCACCTCGGCACGCCGCTGGCTGTCATCGAGGGTCCGCTGATGAGGGCCATGAACGTGGTCGGCGACCTCTTCGGAGCGGGAAAGATGTTCTTGCCGCAGGTGGTCAAGAGCGCGCGNNATGAAGAAGGCCGTGGCCTACCTGACGCCGTTTCTAGAGGCCGAGAAGCGCTCGGGCACGCACCAGCCGGCCGCACGCGTGCTTCTGGCAACCGTCAAAGGCGATGTGCACGACATCGGGAAGAACATCGTGGGTGTCGTGCTCGCGTGCAACAACATCGAGGTCACCGACCTCGGCGTGATGGTCCCGGCAGAGCGCATCCTCAAAGCGGCGCGTGAGACGCACGCGGACGTCATCGGCCTCTCCGGACTGATCACACCCTCGCTCGAGGAGATGGCCCATGTCGCGCGCGAGCTGCAGCGCGAAGGCGTGCAGGTGCCGCTGCTCATCGGCGGGGCCACGACGACACGAGCCCACACGGCGGTGAAGCTCGCGCCGCTGTATGCCGCGCCGGTGGTCCACGTCGTCGATGCCTCGCGTGCGCCGAGGGCCGTGGCGAGTCTGGTCAAGCCCGCGGAGCGTCTCGCCTTTGTGGAGGCCAACCGCGCGGAACAAGAGCGTCTACGCGCCGAGCACGCGCAGAAGAGCGACTCGCGCACGCTGCTCCCGATCGAGACCGCACGCGCGCGACGAACGCCCATCGACTGGAGCCGGTACGCTGCGCCCCGGCCGGAATGGACAGGTGCGCGTGCGGTTGACTCGGTGCCCGTAGCGGAGATCGCGCGCTTCATCGACTGGTCGCCGTTCTTCGTGGCTTGGGACCTGATCGGCACGTACCCGCGCATCTTCGAGCACCACGAGCGGGGGGCGCGGGCGCGCGAGTTGTTCGACGACGCGCAGCGCGCGCTCGAGAAGATCGAGCGCGAGGGGCTCCTGACTCTGCGAGCCGCGTTCGGCCTGTTCCCGGCGGCGAGCGTTGGCGACGACGTCGAGGTCTATGCTGACGAATCGCGGGCGCGGGTGGTGGCAACAGTCCGGAGCCTGCGGCAACAGGCGCAGCTTGCAGCGGGGCGGCCGAATCACGCGCTGGCTGACTTCATCGCGCCGCGCGCAACGAACGTGCGCGACTACCTCGGCGCGTTCGCGGTATCGAGCGGCTTCGGCGTCGACGCGCTCCTGCGATCGTACGGCGCGAGCCACGACGACTACGGGGCGATCATGTTGCAGGCGCTCGCGGACCGGCTGGCTGAGGCGCTTGCGGAGCAGACGCATAAGTGGCTGCGCGATGCCTGGGCCTTCGGCAAGTCGGAGGATCTCAGCCCTGCCGACCTCATTCGCGAGCGCTATCGCGGCATTCGACCCGCACCTGGGTACCCGGCTTGTCCGGACCATTCGGAGAAGCGCACGCTGTTCGAGTTGTTGGAGGTGGAGCGTCGCGTGGACATTCGGCTGACGGAGAACTTCGCGATGGTTCCGGCAAGCTCGACGTGTGCGTGGGTCTTTTCACACCCGGACTCCACCTACTTCAGCGTCGGCCGTATTGGCCAGGATCAACTCGAGGACTATGCTCGGCGCAAGGGCTGGGATCTAGAGACCGCTCGGCGGTGGCTCGCGCCGCTGCTCTAGAGCGGGGATCTGCGGGCGCGGGACGAGGAGAGGAGGCGGCGCGATGGGACATGTCGGAGTCGTCTACGTCGGCGCAGCGATGACTGGCGCGTGGGGAGTGGCGCACGCGTTGCCGGTGCGGCGGGTGGTGGCGGGCTTCGAACCGCTGACCGACGACAATCGTCGCGTGCTGACGATGGTCTGGATCGCGGAGGCGCTGACGCTGGTGTTCATCGGCGTCGTGGCCGCGCTGGCGGCGGCATCCGGAATTGCCGGCGAACGGACCGGGCGAATCGTCTGCAGTGCCTGCGCCGGCATGCTGATGGTGTCGGCGGTATGGACGCGCGTCACCGGTGGTCGCACGAAGATCCTGGCGATGCGCCTGTGTCCGCTGGTCAAGACGGTGGCAGCAGCGCTGATCTGGCTGGGGGCCTGGTCGTGACGGCGCGCATCAGCGAGGACCAGTATTATCTGAACNNCAGATCATCTCCACCGGCTACTGCGGAGCGCCGCGCGGCACGGCCAACTGCTGTGAGCTGGGTGTGTGTCTACGGGAGGAGTTGGGCGCCAGGAAGGGTGAGCACTACGAATGGTGCCGCTCGGTCCACGGTGAGGCCAATGCGATCATCCACGCCGCACGGTTGGACATGATCGGGGCGACGCTCTATCTGGTGGGCATGGACGCGCGCGATGGGCAGATCGTCGCGGACGCCGAGCCGTGCCGCATGTGCAAGCGCATGATCATCAACGCCGGCATCGAGGACGTCGTGGTGCAGGCGGGCGTCGGGAACGTGCGGCGCGTGCGCGTCGAGGAGTGGATGCGGAGCCACCTCGGCGAGCTTCAGGAGGTCGACGGCCGGCTGGTGCCGGTCCGGCCGCAAGGATATTGACCCGGGGGACCGTATCTTGTGGGCGCCGGCGGGAAAGACAAGGGTGGAGCTCGCGATGCAAGTGTGGCACCACCCCGATCCTTCCGACGCGGTGCTGGACGCCCTGCGCACGGTAGTCGAGCCGCATCTGGGTGTAAACATCGTCGACCTCGGATTGGTCTACGACGTCGGCGTGGTAGGCGAGAGCGTGCGAGTGGTGTTGGGTGTCCTGACTCCACACGACGCTGAGACCACGGAGCTGGAGGAGCGCGTGCGGCGGGCGATCCGCGGGAGCTTGCCGCAGCTCAAGCAGATCGAGCTCTCGATCGCTCGCGACCGCATCTGGCATCCTGGACGGATGTCCGTTGAAGCGCGCTGGCGACTGGGCCTGTAAGCTCCAAGGCGCGCCGCGCTCGTTCACGTTAGACTGAGCGTGGGATGAAGCTGGAGTTGCGGTGTCCGGCGGCTGCGGAGAATGCGCCTGAGCACGCGCGCGTTGCCGTGGAGCTGTTCGCGCGTGAGTTCGAGCGCGAACTGGATTTCAGTCCGGTCAGTATCGAGGATGTCGATACTCAGCTCGAGCAGCTGCGCGAGGAGGGCCTGACAGCGGAGGACCTGGGCGAGGCGCTCTTTGCCGTGGGCTGCTATTTGGGTGAGGTGATGGTCCTCGCGCTGCACGGCCGCTGGCGAGCGACGAAAGGCAGCGCGCTCGACGGCATTTCGCCCTGGCCGATGGTGGTCACGCTCGCGGACGACAGCGCGTGGGACGTGATCGGAAAGGTCTTCCGTCGCTTCGAGATCGGCGACAGCGAGTATCTTCCGGCCTACTTCGCCTCGGCAGCGGGGCGTCTCGGCTAGGTGAGTGGCGACGCCGATGGACGAGGAGGCGGTCGAGATCCCGATCGGCGAGGAGCTCGACCTGCACTCCTTCCGCCCGCGGGACATCCCCGATGTCGTGGCGTCGTATCTGGACGCGTGCCGCGAGCAAGGCTTGCGCTCGGTGCGACTGGTGCACGGCCGCGGCAAGGGCGTCCAGCGCGCAGTGGTGCAGCGCGTGCTCTCGTCCCGCGCCGACGTCGCGGACTTTCGCGATGCAGCGCCGGAGGACGGCGGCTGGGGCGCGACGCGCGTGTGGCTGCGGCCGATAGACACGCAGGCGGACGCAACGAGCAGGCGCGAGGGGCATGACGGTGGAAGTCGAGAGTGATGCGCGTCACGCGCACACGCACCCGCTGAAACCGGCCTGGGATGGGCGTTTCACGGCGTCGTGAGCGTTTCGTGCCGTCAAAGACAGGCGAAGATAACGCTTGACAAAGAAGGCCGCGCTGCCTAAATTGCTCTCGCTCACCGACTCCGGCGCAGTAGCGAGGGAAGACGGGGCGTTGTTGCCAGCGATGCGGAACCTGCAATTCAACTTGTTCGACGACTCGGGTGTCTCTCGCGCAGGTCGGATACTGATGTTCTACTCCTTCGACACCGAGGAGCG
>PMCG01000340.1:0-2309 GCA_003155335.1 Acidobacteriota bacterium | reverse complement strand
TTGGACGTGAGGGAGGGGAGACGGCATGGCGGACAACAAGGGAGGTGCGCTCAGTCCAGCCGAAGGCAAGCTGGGTGTGCTGCTGCCGGGTATGGGGGCAGTGGCGACGACGTTCATGGCTGGCGTCGAAGCCATTCGGCGCGGGCTCAGCCAGCCGGTTGGGACCCTCACTCAACGGGGCACCATCCGACTGGGGAAGCGCACCGACAACCGCAATCCTCGTATCTCGGAGTTCGTCCCGCTCGCGAAGCTCGATGACGTCGTGTTCGGCGGGTGGGACATCTTCCCGGACAACGCCTACGAGGCGGCTCGCAAGGCGGGCGTGCTGAACGATGCACATCTCGCCACGCTGCGCGGATTCCTGGAATCGATCAAGCCCTGGCCCGCGGTCTTCGATCCGGCTTACGTCAAGAAGCTCAGCGGCACTCACGTCAAGAAGGGCAAGAACAAGCGCGATCTCGCCGAACAGATCTCCGCAGATATCGAGGGCTTCAAGAAGCAGCATGGCCTCGCGCGGCTGGTGATGGTGTGGTGTGGCTCAACGGAGATCTATCTCCAGGCGTCGGACGTGCATTCGTCTATCGCCAAGTTCGAGAAGGGACTGGAGCAGAACGATCCGGCCATCGCGCCATCGATGATCTATGCCTACGCGGCGATCCGGGCGGGCATCCCCTATGCGAACGGGGCGCCGAACCTGTCCGGCGACGTGCCAGCGCTAACCGAGCTGGCGAAGAAGACGGGCGCGCCCATCTGCGGCAAGGATTTCAAGACCGGGCAGACCTTCATGAAGACGCTGCTCGCGCCGGGCTTCAANNGATGGCGAGGTCCTGGACGATCCCGAGTCCTTCAAGACCAAAGAGGTCTCGAAGCTGGGAGTGCTCGACCACATCCTTCAGCCGAATCTGTACCCGGACCTGTACGGGAAGATCCACCACGTCGTGCGCATCAACTACTATCCGCCGCGTGGTGACAACAAGGAAGGCTGGGACAACNNCGACTCGATCCTGGCCGCGCCGCTGGTGCTCGACTTGGCGCTGTTCCTCGATCTGGCGAAACGTGTGGGCATGAGCGGGATCCAAGAGTGGCTCTCGTTCTATTTCAAGAGCCCGATGACGGCAGCGGGGCTGTATCCCGAGCACGACATCTTCATCCAGTTGATGAAACTCAAGAACACGCTGCGGCACTTGCGTGGCGAAGAGCTGATCACTCACCTGGGCCTCGAGTACTACGACTGAGGCGCCAGCCAGGCCTCGGCGAGAAGTGCGATGGAGCGAGTGACGCTCACGGTCGGCGTTCGGCTGAAGGAAGTGGCCACGACCAACGCGGTACACACGAACTGCCTGGTGCTGCATACGGACGCNNCATGTCGTGCTGATGGAGGAACGGGTCTGAGGCGCCAGCGCGCTCGGGTCTGAGGTCGCGCATGCACATCGACGGCCGGATCGGGTTTGTGGGCACGGGCAACATGGCCGAGGCGCTGATCCGCGGCCTGACAGGTGCAGGCGTGGCCGAGGCCGGGCAGATCCTGGGGAGCGAGCCGCGCGAGGAGCGTCGTGCGGAGATGAGCGCGCGCTACGGCATCGCCACTACGCTCGACAACTGCGAGGTCGCGCGNNCCGGCGTGATCGAGGCCCACCTGCCGCGGGTGCGCGTGGTGCGCACGATGCCGAACACACCGGCGCTGGTCGGCGCTGGCGCCACTGCCGTCGCGGCCGGAGGCCATGCGACCCCCGCGGATCTCGAAGCGGCCAAGCGCATCTTCGATTCCGTCGGCGTGACTGTCGTTCTGGACGAGTCGCAAATGGACGCGGTGACAGGGCTTTCCGGCAGTGGTCCTGCGTACATCTTCCTGATCATCGAGGCCATGTCAGACGCGGGCGTGAAGGTCGGCCTTTCGCGCTACAACGCGCAGGCGCTCGCCGCGCAGACAGTGTTGGGCTCGGCCAAGCTGCTGATCGAGACGAAAGAGCACCCGGGGCGGCTCAAGGACATGGTGACCTCGCCCGGCGGNNCTGCACACCTTGGAGGCGGGCGGGCTGCGCACGACGCTCATGAATGCAGTCGAGGTGGCCACGAACCGCAGCCGCGAGCTGGGCGAGATCGCCAATGCCGCCATCGGCGCTGCGGTGCCGCGCAAGGGCTGATCGCTCGTACCGCTAGAGTCTTCGCATCAGCACCAATCGCCAGCCCTGCTTCTGCGGCAGCGCTGCGGCCAGCATCCATCCGTCGCGTCCCAGGCGGTTCAGCTCGTCGGAGTCGATCTCGGCGACCTCGATCAGACGGTACTCGTGGCGGTCCATGGCAACCGT
>PMCG01000082.1 GCA_003155335.1 Acidobacteriota bacterium | reverse complement strand
TGGCAGCGCCGACAGATGGGGCTCCGCGGATCGTCGTGAATCTCGCAGCCGGCGACCGTCGGGATCGCGTCGTCGAGCAAGCTGACCAGTGACCGCAGGAGCCGACTCTTGGCCTGGCCCCTGAGGCCCAGCAGGATGATGCTGTGTCGCGCCAGGATGGCGTTGACAAGGGCCGGGATGACCGTCTGGTCAAAGCCGACGATGCCAGGGAAGAGCGTCTCGCGGGCCGCGATCTTGCGCAGCAGGTTCTCCCGCATCTCGTCCTTGACGCCCTGAGCGCGGCAGCCCGCGCGCTTCAGGTCTCCCAGCGTCTGGATCGCGGTTGGGTGCGCTCCTGGAACTCCGGATGGGACCATTGGTCTGACGCCTTCAGGCTCTTGCACGCTAGACCTCCTCATTCGAGTGTACGCCTCCTGAGCAGCGTTGAGATTCCGCGGGGAGATCATAGATCCGGCCAGCGTCATAGAGACGTACTATGAGGCCGAGCGAACCGAGCGGTGTGATGGACAGAGCTTTCGCGACACGCTTTCGCGATTGGGTGCGCACTCTCACCCTCCGCGTGCGTCATAACAGTGATCAGGTTCGCGGCTGCCGGCGAGGGCGCGTGAGCCTACCTCGTAGCGGAAGGAGGGACTAGATGATGCACAGCTCGGGAAGAACTCCTGACCAGCCGAGGGGTTTCACCGCAATGCGGGGCCTGCACGGTGGCTTGCCGTTGCTCTCCAGATTTGGCTTGAAAGGCGTCGTCCGTCCTGGCGCGCCAGGTGGAAACAGCATCGCGCGACGTCGCAAGACCACGACCCTTGCCCAGAGGAGAGTCATGAGGACCGCGGGCCAGCGCCGCGCCAACGGCCGCACGGCGCGCGTCCTTATTCTGACTCGCGTCTTCGATGCGCCGCGCGCGCTCGTCTTCAGGTGCTGGACCGAGGCCAAGCTCCTGGCGCGCTGGTGGGGCCCGGAGGGATTCACAAGCCCCGTTTGCGAGGTGAACGCTCGGCTCGGCGGCGCGGTGCGCATCCACATGCGCGGACCCGACGGTGCCGTATATCCGATGAAGGGCATCTGCCACGAGATCGTCGCGCCAGAGCGCCTCGTGCTCACCATGAGCGCCTTTGCGGACAGCAAGGGCCATCCGCGGCTCAAGACGCAGTGCGCAGTCGCGCTTGCCGAGCGGGACGGCCGGACAGCCCTCACCTTGAGGATTGTCGTTGTCCGCTCTAAGCCGGAAGTGGCCACAGCGTTCGCCGGGGTAGAGGGTTGGAGGCAGTGCCTGGAGCGCCTTGCCGGCGCGCTGAGTGCGGCCGGAGACCCGTCAATGTCGGTCCCGTCGAACTAGCCGACGACCGCGCCCGCTACGTCCTGCGATTCGTCACGCAGAGCTGGCGCCGGCGGGTTTTCGCCGCGCAAGCCGCCACAGCAAGAACACGGTCACAGCCACGAGCAGGAGCGCGACGAGCAGCGGGATCACGACCGCCAGCACGAACAAGACCAGCGAGACGCCGTCCTCGATCACGCTCAAGACCGGATTGGCGAGGCCGGCGGTGAGTGCGGTGGAGTAGACGCGCAAGCCGCTCTTGGCCGCGTGCGGCACAAGAGCCGCGGGCGCGCCGATGGCGATGCCTGAGACGAGGGCCAGCAGGGGATCGTGGACGAAGCTGAGCACCGACGCCGCGAGCAGAGAGCCTGCGGCCGGGCGCACGACGGTCGACACGATGTCGAGCGCATGATCGACCGCCGTGATCTTGTCGCCCAGGATCTCGATCACGGTTGCGGCGCCGAAGAGCAGCAGCGCCTGATTGGAGGCCAGAAAGCGCCACGAGTTCCCCAGGGTGAGGAGATCGAAACGCGCCAGGATGCCCACCAGAAGCAGCGGCAGCCAAGCCCTCAGGCCAGCGCAGGCAGCGAGAGCGATCGCGAGGATCACTGCCCGCGCGATCTCCATGGCCGACCAGCCCTCCATGCGGCGAGCCTAGGTCGCTGGCTGACAGCCTGTCAAGCCACCGCGCTTGGCGTGGTCGTCGCGTCGCATCAGCGCGGCTCGCCCGACGTCACCGCAGCGGAAGCGGCGTTGCAGAAGGACGCGGCGGTGCGGTTCGTAGTAGTGGTCCGGTCTGCGCGCCAACGATAGAGCAAGGGCAGGCTGGCGGCCAGGCCAGCGCCTCCTTGTCGACGTAGGCAGAGAGACTCAGCCGCGCGCGGCGACGATGTCCACCTCGACGCGAATGCTGAGGGGCAGCCGTGCGGCCTGAATCGTCGTCCGGGCCGGGAAAGGCTCGCTGAAGAATGACCGGTAGGCCTCATTGACGCGAGCGAAATCCTCGATATCGGCCAAGTAGAGCGTCACTTTGAGCACGCGATCGAGGCCGCTGCCTGCCGCCTCGAGCAGCAGACGCACGTTGCCCATCGCCATTCGAAACTCGTCCACCACGTCGCCGCGCTCGACCTGCCCCGTGTCGGGGTTCATCGGCCCTTGTCCTGAGACAAAGACGAGGTCGCCGTATGAGACCGCCGGCGAGTACGGGCCGACCGGCTTCGGTCCTCGATCAGGGCAGACAGCCACTCGTTTCATTCGCTCCTCCTCGCGCACTGCGAAACCAATCGTATCAGGCGCCGCGGCGTGCGGACACGAGTGCGTGAGGAACGTCGGGTCGCCCGCGCAGCAACTTGTGTGGATGCCGCATTGTCGAAGTGCTGTGCGCACGGCTATGATCAACGCGCCCGACTCCGGCTGGTCGTGGTCGGCGTGACCGTCCTCTAATAGGTGGCTCTTGCCCAAGGCTCCCAAGCGCGTGAAGCAAGCTGACGCCCTTCGACAGGCGCTGCCAGCGGCGAATCGCGTTCAGCCGACGGACCCCCCGGCACTGACTTCAGGCGTGTGGCGGGTGGCGCCGCTCGTCTTCGGCTCTGGACTCTGCGCACTGATCTACCAGACTGCCTGGCAGCGGGAGTTTCGGCTGATCTTCGGCGCGTCCACGGCTGCTTCTGCGGCCGTGGTCGCGGTCTTCATGGGCGGTCTGGGTTTGGGCGGGTGGATCATCGGACCGCACGCCGACCGCCGCCTCAACCCTCTGCGCTTCTACGCGGTGCTAGAAGTGCTGGTCGGCACAGCCGCGTTCGCAACCCCGACGTTGCTCCAACTTGCGCGCCGCGTCTACCTCTCTCTGGGCGGCACGGTCACGCTGGGCGACGTGGGCGGGACGGTCGTCCGGCTGGCCCTGTCCGGCCTCGTGCTGTTGCCGGCCACCTTCTTCGCTGGCGGCACGCTCGGGGCGGCTGCGCGCGCGGTCGAGCATGCCGACGATCGGCGCCGAAGAGCCACTGCTTTGATCTACGGACTGAACACGCTCGGCGCGGTTGTCGGCTGTCTGGCCACCACGTTCTGGCTCATGGAGAGGTTCGGCACGCGCGCGACCCTGTGGCTGGCTGCGCTCACGAATCTGCTGGTGGCCGGTGCTGCGGCGGCACTCAGTCGTCGGCCGGCCGGCGCTCTTCCAGACTCCGCGCAGGTACCGGATAGGGAAGAGACTCACGCTGTCGCGCCGGCACGCCTCGTGCTGACGGCTGCCGCTGTCGTGGGCTTTGCCTTCTTCTTGATGGAATTGGTCTGGTATCGCATGCTGGGGCCGATTCTGGGCGGGACCGTC
>PMCG01000364.1 GCA_003155335.1 Acidobacteriota bacterium | reverse complement strand
GATGACGCACTTGCGAACCGCGCAGCCGCCGATGGCTGCGGGCGTGCGATTCGCTGGAATGCGGCAGCGCGAACAGGTGATCTCCTCGGCCTTGATCGTCCGCCCGTACTTTTCGCTCAGCTCGGCCGTCTTCTGCGTCTTCCATTCCATGTCGTTGCCGAGCCACTTGCACTTCTCCGGCGTGCATTCGGCGCAGCAGTAGCCCATCGTCTCGTCGAAGACGTAGGTCGCCGCTGCCTCACCCTCGGCTGCGCCGCGGCGGACCAGCATCGGACAGAGCATCAGGCAGGCGCCGACCGCGCCCGCTTCCAGGAAATCGCGCCGACCTCGCAGCTTCTCCATCGCATCCTCGCTTTTGGCTGTGCGCCCCCAATGGGGCTCGCTGACAGGATTCTACGGATGGCGATTGGCCTTCGGTCCACGTTTGTGACCAGACGCTCGCTCGAGGGATGAAACGACGCCGGCGGGGACGGGCCACACGCTGCCGGCTCGTGCCGGACGCGCCGTTGCCCTATCCTGTTGGTGAGCGCCGATGCGGCGCAGGATCACTCGGGCACCGACGATGGCCTTGGAACGACGCGCAGACGCCGGACTACGCACAACGCTGCGAGAGCGCGGCCGCGAGTGGCTGGGCGTGGCGGGCGTCTGTCTTGGCCTGGCCCTGGCGTACTCGTTCGCCGGGAAGCTCCGGCGCTCCATGAAAGGCGAGCTGGTCGACTGGAGTGCGATCCCCACCGAGGCCCTCCTTCACTTCGGCTGCTGGGCTCTGCTCTACCCGTGCGTCGCGTTCCTGACGGCGCGGTTTCCGCTCGGTGAGAGGCGCCGTCGCAGCCTGCCGCTCCACGCCGCCGCGGCGCTCGTCTTCTCGCCACTGCTCATGGCCCTGACCTTCGCCCTCAACGCGCTCGCGACCCGGCATACCCCGACCTGGCGCGGGCTCTTCCAGGACGCGATCATTCCCGAGTACGCCTGGGGCGTGACGGCCTACATTGTCTTTCTCAGCATCGCCCACGCCGCGGAGTTCCGCCGCAGGGACCAAGCGCGCGCGCTCCGCTCCGCGCAGCTCGAGGCCGCCCTGGCCACGGCGCGCCTCTCGGCGCTGCGCATGCAGCTCGAGCCGCACTTCCTCTTCAACGCGCTCAACTCGATCTCGTCGCTGCTGCACCGCGATCCGCACGCGGCCGAACGCATGCTCGCGCGTCTGGGCGACTTCCTGCGCCTGACGCTCGACGATTCGATGCCGCAGCAAGTCGAGCTGCGCCAGGAGCTGGAGTTCCTCGATCGCTATCTCGACATCGAGCGCGTGCGCTTCAGCGACCGCCTGACCGTGAGCGTCGAGGTGCCGTCGGACCTGGCCGACGCGCGCGTCCCGTACCTGCTTCTCCAGCCGATCGTCGAGAACGCGGTGCGCCACGGCGTCGCGGCGCGCGCAGGCCTCGGCCGCATCAACGTGCGCGCATCGGCGTCGGAGGGAATACTGCGCCTCGAGGTCGAAGACGATGGGCCGGGCCTGCCCAAAGGCGCTGAGCTGCCGAAGACCGGCGTCGGCCTGTCGAACCTCCGCTCGCGCCTCCAGCAGCTCTATGGTCACGCTGCGGAGCTGCGGCTCTCGATCATCGGCGACCGCGGCCTCAGCGTGACGATCACGTTGCCGCACGAACGTGGAGCCGGCGCTGCGCGCGCGCCCGAGGTCACGCCATGAACGAGACGGCACGCCCTCTTCATGTCTTGATCGTCGACGACGAGCCACCGGCACGCGATCGTCTGCGCGAGGTCCTCGGCGCGGAGCGCGACGTCGAGATCGTCGGCGAAGCCGGCGACGGCCTCGCCGCCGCCCAGGCGATTCACGACCTCGCGCCCGACCTCGTCTTCCTCGACGTGCGCATGCCCGAGATGGACGGCTTCGGTGTCCTGGCAGCGCTCTCCGAGGACGCTCTGCCGCTGGTCATCTTCGTCACCGCCTTCGATTCCTACGCGGTGCGCGCGTTCGACGTCCACGCCGTGGACTACGTCCTCAAACCGTTCGACAGCGACCGCCTGCGCGAGGCCGTGGCCCGCGCCAGGGATCGGCTGGGTCGCGCGGCCGGCCGCGACCAGGAGCGGCGCGTCCTCGACCTTCTGGTAGAGCTGGGCCCACGCCAGCGCCCGCTCGAGCGCATGCTGGTCAAGACCGGCGCGCGCTTCGAGTTCGTCCGTGCGATCGACGTCGACTGGATCGAGGCCGCGGGCAATTACGTGACGCTGCATGTCGGCGCGCGAGCGCCGCTCCTGCGCCAGACTCTGAGCGGCATCGAGAAACAGCTCGACCCCGGCCGCTTCCGGCGCATCCACCGCTCCGTGATCGTCAACCTGGATCGCGTCAAGGAGATCCGCCCGCTCTCAGGCGGCGAGTACGCTGCGCGCCTTCACGACGGCACCAAGCTGCGCGTCAGCCGCGGCTACCGCGACAACGTGCTCTCGGACCAGCCCCCGACTCAGCCACGCTAGACGCGACCGACGTTTGCCGGTGCCGCGCTCGTCTGGAACTGGCCGCTCACGATCAGGGCGCCCAGCTCGTCCGGCCGGTCGATCAGGCGATCGAAGCTCGCATCGGCGAGAGCCGCGCGCGAGTGCGTGCCCCAGGTGACGCCGACCGACGGGCAACCGGCAGCGCGCGCCGCGCCGGCATCTGCCGTGCTGTCGCCGATCAGCAGCACCTCGCGCGACGAAAGGCCCCGGCGACGCCTGAACATTGACAGGCACGCGCCGGGCCGGGTAACCTCTCTCCGCCGGAACAATGCATGTGCGTGTGGGGCAAGGAGGCTCGAATGCGCGACCTCATCTGCCATCTGGCTGTTGGGATAGGCACGATTGGCTTGGTGTGCGCGGCGTCGGGACCGGCGCATGCCGCGGTCTCCTGGCGGCCGGTCACGCCCGAGGAACTCGCCCTCAAGGCGCCGACGGTCGACAGAGGATCGGATGCCGAGGCGCTCTCGTACGAAGTCGAAGTCGAAGACGAGAGCCGATTCGAGCACACCATCAGGCGGCATACTCTGCGCGTCAAGATCTATAACGAGCGCGGCAAAGCGGCCTTCGCTCAAGTCAACATCTTTCACAACAACAAAGTCGCCATCGACTACGTCGCGGCGCGGACGGTTCGGCCAGACGGCACGAGCGTCGAGGTCAAAGACAGCGACATCTTCGAACGCACCGTCGCACGCGGGAAAGGCGAGAAGGTCGAGGCGACGTCGTTCGCCTTGCCGGCGGTCGAGGTCGGTTCGATCGTCGACTATCGCTGGACCGAGTTCCGCCACGAGTCGTTCACGCACTACGCGGTGATCCCGATTCAGCTCGCGGTTCCCATACAGCAGCTTCGTTTCGTTGTGAGGCCGCCAGATCAGATACCACCCGGCTATCGCATGCGCGTGCAGGGGTTGGGCGTACCTTTGGGACCGAGGAAGGACGAGCTTGGCTCGAAAGCGCAGTCCCTTAGCGTATGGACGGTCGTGAACATTCCTGCCTTTGTCGAAGAGCCGGACATGCCCCCCGAAGAGACTTCGCGGGCCTCGATCTTCGTCCGCTATACGGATAAAGACAGCGAGACAGTCGAGGGCTTCTGGAGTGCGTGGAGCAAGGAGTTTCATAGAGAGTTCGGCAAGGCAACCAAGGCCAGCAAGGCTCTCGAGCCCACCGTAAAGGACATCGTGATAGACGCGAAAGCTCCAATGGAAAAGGCGCGGAGGATCTGTGAGTTCTGCCGTGATCAGATCAAGCGTCTTGAAGACGACGCCTCTGGGCTCACGCCCGACCAGGTGCGCGAGACGAAACCCAACAAGACGCCGGAAGAGACCGTGGCGCGCCGTATCGGGACGGACCGCGAGATCGTAGAGGCCTTCGGCGCCCTGGCGGCAACGGCGGGCCTGGCGACGCGAGTCGTGGCGCTGCCTGATCGCAGTAAGACGTTCTTCCATCCCCAGGTCTTCAATCCGCGTCTGTTGGACAATGTCGTCATCGCAGTGGAGATCGACGGCCAGTGGCGGTACTTCGATCCCAGTGAGACCTACGTGAATTGTGGGCGACTACGCTGGCAGAACGAGGGAGTGCAGGCCCGCGTGATCGACAGTAGTGGCGGGGCGTTTGTCGACATACCCATGACGCCGGCGAGCGATTCCGTGACCAGGCGCTCGGCAAAGTTGCGACTCGCAGAGGATGGCACCTTGGAAGGAGACGTTGCACTGGACTACCGCGGGCACGTCAGCGAAGAGCGCAAAGAGCTCTACGATGCCGAGACCCCGGAGCGACGCGAGGAGCTGCTGCGAGAAGCCCTCAAGGAGCGCATGAACGCCGCTGAGGTTTCCCAGGTGCGATTCGAGGACGTGACCCGTCCCGGCGACATGATGAGTATCGCCTATCATGTGCGTGTTCCGGGATATGCGCGCCGGACGGGCAAACGCTTGTTCCTGCAGCCCTCGTACTTCCGCTATGGGTATGCGCCGAGATTCACGGCGCTGACGCGCAAGAATCCGGTCTGCTTCGATTACCCTTGGTCAGAGAAGGACGAGATTGATATCGAGCTGCCGAACGGCTTCGATCTGGAGAATGCAGACGCGCCAGCGGACCTGAAGGTCGGCGATGTCGTCCTGAGCTCGATGAAACTGGCTGTCACGACAGGCACACCCCGCGTTCTCAAAGTCGAGCGCCAGTTTTCATTCGGTGGGACGGGGTCCGTCCTGTTCGGGCCCAATGCCTACGAGGACTTGAAGGGCGTCTTCGACATCTTGCACTCGTCCGACAACCACATGCTCACGCTGCGCCAGGGGGGAGGCGCGCAGTGAAGATGACGGCCGTGGTTTGTCGGAGCGGCGGGGGCTTGGTCCTCGTCGCAGCAATGGGCGCCATGGTGCGCGCGGAAGACGCTCCGGCCTGGCTGCAGACAGCGGCAGCAACGGGAGTGCCATCCTATGGAGCGGACGTGCACACCGTCGTGCTCCTCGACGAAGGAAGGACCACGGTCGCGGGTGACGGCAAACTGACGCGCGAGTGGCGCTATGCCGTTCGCATTCTCAGCCGGGATGGCGCCAAGGACGCGGTGGCGTCGATTCCCTATGACACCGATGTCTCCAAGGTGCGCGATCTAAAGGCCTGGCACATCCCGCCGAGCGGCGCTGTCAAGCGTTACGGAAAGGGCGACGCGCTCGACGTGGCCTCGGTCGACAACGACGTCTACAACGAGTCGCGCGTGCGCATCTTGAGCGCGGCTGCCGATGTGGTGCCAGGATCGGTGTTCGGTTACGAGTCGGTGGTTGAGGCGCAGGAGTTCTTCCATGAGGACGTCTGGTCGTTTCAGCATCGGGCGCCAGTCCTGACATCCAGCTANNAGGATCGAAGGTGCGAGCTATGTCTGGGAGCTGCGCGACCTCAAGCCGATCGAGCGCGAGAAGGCCGCTCCGCCGATATCGAGCCTAGCGCCCCGTCTGAACGTGCGTTACTTTCCGCCGGAAGGCGCGCCACGCCTTGGAGGCGAGTCCTTCAAGGACTGGGACGCCGTCGCGCGCTGGGAGACCGACCTGGTGGAGCCGCAATCGGCGGTCAGCGAGGCGTTGTCAGCCAAGGCGCGTGAGCTGACACGCGGTGCGCAGGGAGAGTGGGAGCAACTCTTGGCCATCGCGCGCTTCGTGCAATCGATCAACTACATCTCGATCCAGATCGGAGTCGGTCGCTACCGCCCGCATGCTGCCACCGAGGTATTGGCAAAGCTCTATGGGGACTGCAAGGACAAGGCGAACTTGATGATCGCGTTGCTGAAGGCGATAGGCGTCCGCGCTCATCCGGTTCTGGTCTATGCTTCGGATCCGAGCTACGTGAGAGCGGGGTGGCCCTCACCGCAGCAGTTCAATCACGCGATCGTGGCGATTCAATTGCGCGCATCCAGCGCGCCAGCGGCCGTCATCAAACACGACAAGCTGGGCGCGCTGCTGTTCTTCGATCCGACGGATCCGCACACGCCGCTGGGCGACCTGCCCGAGGACGAACAGGGTGGTTGGGGTCTCTTGGCGGCCGGCGCAGTTGGGGGACTCGTGCGCTTGCCCGAGCTACCGCCTGCGGCGAATCGTATAGAACGCCATCTGGACGTCACGCTAGGAGGCGCGGGCAGCGTCGACGTCAACGTCAGCGAGACCTCGTGGGGGCAGTCGGGCGTCGAAGAGCGCCATGTCCTCGCGAGCACAGCCGGCGCCTATACCCAACGCATCGAGCGCTGGTTGGCGGCGTCCACCGCGGGCGTGCAGGTGGCGGAGATCCGGCCCACGGATCGCATGAGCGAGGGGCGCTTTGATCTGGCGGTGCGTTACTCGGCCCCATCCTATTCCCAGCTCATGCAGAACCGCATGCTCGTCTTCTGTCCTGTCTTCTTGTCACGGCGCGACTTCGTCAGTTTGACCGAGCCCAAGCGCGTCCATCCCATCAGGATTCCCTCCGATGAGTATTCCGAAACCGCTCGTATCACGCTGCCGGCCGGATTCGCTGTCGATGAGCTTCCCGATCCCGTTGCCGTCGAGGCGCCGTTCGGAAGCTACACGCTGAAGGTGGAGACGAGCGCGGACCATCTCAACGTGACGCGCGAGATGCATCTCAGGCGTTCCTCGCTGCCGGCGACCGAATACGCGGCCGTGCGGGGGTTTTTCGACAAGGTCGCAGCAGCGGAGAAATCGTCGGTCGTTCTGGTGCGACGCTGAGTGGCAGGAGCTGACGCGTCAAGCTCGCGAGAGCTGAGCCCGCGCTCTCTCAGCCGAGACTCGCGAGCAGCAGCGGCAG
>PMCG01000023.1 GCA_003155335.1 Acidobacteriota bacterium | reverse complement strand
CGTCCCTGCACGCTCGGCGCCTGGCCGTCGAACAACCGCGCGCGCAGCGCGTCCACAGCGTCGGTCCACTTGCGACGCGCGATCAGCTCCGCGATCCCGACGCTGGCCGCACTCCCTGCAATCGGTTCTTCAGCCATGACGCATCGAGGAGGCTACGCTGTAGTTCCACCCGCGGTCAAGCGCCACGGCACGGGGCCTGTGCACCGAGAGATTGCTGCGACAAGATTGCCAGCGACTTTTGACTTTCGGGCAGAGGCCCCGTAGTCTCTCCACGACGTCATGAGAGGCTTTGCGCGCATCTTCGTCCTTGTCAGGTCCCTCGGGGCCTAGCGCGCCTGGGCGCAGGCGTTCCGCGACTCAGGCCCTTCCTAGGATCACTCGGCGCAGGACGACGAGCAGCCCACAGGTGAGACGACCATGATCATCGTGATGAGAGCGGACATTCCTGAGAATTCGCCTGAGCTCCGCCGCGTAGTCGGCTTGGCAGAGAGCTTCCCCGGCATCCAGACCCAGATCCACCGCATCCAGGGTGCGACTCGCTCCCTCACCGAGGTCTACTTGCTCGGCCCGACAGGCGTCGTGCCCCAGGCACCGTTCGAGGAGTTCGAGTGCGTCGAGCAGGTCGTGCGCATCACGCAAAAGTTCCGCTTCATCGGCCGTCATGGCGGCGCCCTCGAGGCGGTTGGCTTCGAATACAACGACGTGCGCATCTCCCAAGAGACCTTCCACGTCTTTGCTGGCGTCTGCGCGGTCGACACGCGCGAGCATCTCGAGACCACGTTCAAGGCCCTGCAACGCCTGGGCATCGTCACCACCCGCGCGGGTGCCTACAAACCGCGCACGAGTCCGTACGACTTCCAGGGCCTCGGCGCGACATGCTTGCCATGGGTCTTCGAGCTGGCCGGCCGCTACGGCATTCGCGTCGTGGCCATGGAGATCACGCACGAGAGTCACATCGAAGAGGTGCGCCGCGCGCTCGATCAGGCGGGACAACCCACCGGCGTCATGCTTCAGATCGGCACGCGCAACGCTCAGAACTTCGAGTTGCTGAAGGTCGCGGGACAGCAGACCGATTTCCCCGTGCTCTTCAAGCGTGGCATGGGTATCACGCTCGACGACTCGTTGAACGCCTGCGAGTACGTCGCCTCGTCCGGCAATCGGCGTATCGCGTTCTGTCTGCGCGGAATGAAGACCAACCTCGGCGACCCGCATCGCAACTTCGTGGACTTCGCACATGTGCCGGTCGTCAAACGCCTCACCCGCTTGCCTGTGTGCATCGATCCGTCGCATTCCGTCGGCCGGCGCGCCCTGGGCCCGGACGGCCTACTGGACATTGCCCACGCGACGGCTCAAGGCGTGATCGCTGGCGCGAACATGGTCCTGGTCGACGTCCATCCCTGTCCCGAAAAGGCGCTGTGCGACGGTCCGCAAGCGCTGCTGCTGGAAGAGCTGCCGGCCTTTCTCGCCGACGTCAAGATCGCGCGCGACGCCTATGAGCGGCGCCTCGCCCAGCTCAAAGTCCTTCCCGGCTAAGGCCGCCTCCGCCCGCCATCGGCCGTGGTATCCTCGGACGTCCACGATGGCGAGCTTTGCGTTGCTCTTCGCCAACCTTCGGCCGCGCGATTGCGCGCGGCTGCGCCTCCGTGCTGCGACATGCGTCGCGGCCGCGATGCTCGCGGTGACACCGGCAGCCTACCCCGCCCAACCGACCCTGCCCGCCGCTGTGGGCCAGGACGAGGTCGACTTGCAGGGTCGACTCAACATCGTGCTCGGGGCCGGCGCCCGCGCGCTAGGTATGGGCGGCGCCTTTCTGGCGCGCGCCGATGACGCCACCGCAGCCTCGTGGAATCCGGCCGGTCTGAGCTATCTCCTGCGGCCCGAGGTCTCGGTGGTCTGGGCGCAGAGCCGCATCGCCGTCGACTCGCCTGACGATGCCAGCCACTTCCGCGGCAGACAGCTCGACTTCGGCGCTGTGACCTTCCCGCTGCACTCGATCAGCGGCGCGGCCCAGCTNNTCGCGCGCCTCGACGCGGACGGCGGCTTCGACGTCCTGGCGCTAGGAACCGGCTGGCGGGTCACGCCGACGCTGCGCGTCGGAGCCACGCTGAACCACTGGATGAACGGCTTTCATCAGGTCAAGACGCTCAATCGCATCGACGTCACGCGCCGCGACACCATCCTCGACGCGACCTTCGGGTTCCGTGGCTGGAATACCAACCTCGGCGTCATATGGTCGCCCATCGAGAATCTGAACATCGGCGCCGTTGCCAAGACACCCTTCACGGGTCAGGTTCATCTGGCGAAGAAGCGCACCGACTACTTCCCTGCTACCGCTGCTGCAGCCGAGCCGTTCACCACAAACGAGCTTGACCGCAACGATCTGCGGCTCGACTTTCCGGCTGCCTATGGCGTCGGCGCGTCCTGGCGCATCCAGAGCGCCTTGACCGTGTCGGCCGACTACACACACACGGCTTGGTCCAACGCCCAGATCCACAACTTCTACGTCCTCAGTGTCACACCGTTGCCCGAGCCCGGCAGACCCCCTCAGCCGCCACCGCCAGAGGTTCTCGACTCTCTTCCCTATCCGCTGCTGAACGCGCCACAGACGGATTCCCAGCAGGTCCGACTTGGCATGGAGTACGTCGTCATCCACCGCCGACTCAAGTTCCCGCTGCGCGTCGGGTATATTTTCGACCGCCAGTTCTTCCAGGCACAGGACGGCCACGCCCCGGTTTTCGGTGCATTTACGCTGGGCACCGGCATCATCGCCGGGCCCGTGCTGCTGGACGTCGCCTACGTGCGAGAGGCCGGCCACTTCACGGGCCTCGACGGAATCCCCGTCATGCAGACGACACACCGCCTCTTCGCCTCAGCGATCTACCGCCTCGGCTCAGTGCGCTAGAAGGCCGGGTGCCCCCTCAGGGCCTGTCGCCGTCGATGGGCACGACTTCCTCGATACGTGCCCAGCCGCGGGCGCCCGCAGAGTCCTGTATGCGCAGATACCCGCCGCTGCGTGCCAGGACAGGAACGACCTCGCCCTCGCGCAACGAACCGATCGACTCTGCGCTCGGCGATGCAGCGTCGAGCAGCGCTGCCTCGCGCCGCACGACGACAGCGGCTCGGGGCGCGTGTGCCGCCAGGATCCAGAGGAGCGCCAGCATCGTGCCCAGGCCGAAGCTCGTCCACGCGGCAACGCGTCCACGATCGCGGCGCGTCACGCGTTGCACCGCGGGCGCAATCAAGGAGGCCAGAAGCAGGGCGGCCGCCAACAGGTCGACGTGCAGCCAACGCGCCCAGCGACGCCACTGCGCCAGCGGCTCGGGTGCGAGCTCTGCGGGGTCTAGGTTGAGCTCTTCGCGCAGTCGTTCCAGTGCGCGCGTGATCGCCGCATCGGCGGGCTCGATCTCGCGCGCCCGCGTCAGCGCCCACACCGACTCGCCTCGTGCCCCCTGGGCCTGCGCGGCCTGAGCCCAATTCCAGTAGAGCGCCGCGCTCGCTTGGCCTGCCACTGCCAGATCGCGGTACGCGGCAATCGCCTTCGGGTAATCTCCGGCGCGAGCTGCCTCGTTCGCGTGCTGGAAGCGCTCGCCCGCCGAAGGCGTGGTCGCACACTCCGCGAACGGTAGTCCGAGCGAAAGACCGGCCAGCGTCAAGACCGCCAGGCTCAGCGGTCGCAGCGATCGCATCGTCCCCCTGCGACACTGCGCCATCGCCGCTCCTCCGTTCATGCTCCTCTCCGGACGACGTCGGCGGCCCGCGCTGCCACCTCCCGGATCTTCTCCGAGTAATCCCCCAGCTGCGGCGCGTACCTCAGAAAGCGCACTTCGTTCAGCACATCGAGCGCGGCCTGTTCGGCCTCGTTACCTGCCACACCACTCGCGCCGTCCAGCGGACCGAAGGTGTCCGTCAGGGCCTTCTCGATCAGCAGGGCCGCCTGCTCCTTGCTCGTCCCCTTTCCGCGCGCACGCTCGATCTCTGCCAGCGCGGCGCGCACGTTCGTGCCGCTCCGCGCACCCGCCTTCCGCGATCTCGGCGCGTAGCGCTGCCGCCCGCCGAACCACAGTGCCGCGTGCCCCAGCATCACGAACGCGCCGATTGCAGCAAGGCCGCGCGTGCCAAGCGATAGTGCGCTGGCAGCGGGGCTGTCCAGCTCTGCCCGCAAGGGAATGCCGCTCGGTGGGACGCTGGCCATTCCGGCCGCCGGGCGAGTACCCGATGCCGCGCTCGGCGCCGACAGCACTTCGACCGCGAGGCCCGCCGTCTCAGCGCGCAGGCTGCGCTCTGCCACTGGGTCGAAGTACGTCAGCGCCAGCGGCGGCAATTCGAGTTTTCCGCCTGTCTGCGGCACGAGCACGTACTCCCAGGTCCGCGACCCGCTCATTCCCGAGGCCTCGACCTTGATCGCGTCCTTCACTTGCGGCGGAAAAACCTTCACCTTCGGAACTTCGAGCACCGGACCGCGTTCGATCCATCTGAGGTTCCCTCGTCCCGTCAGCGTGAAGCGCAGGGTCACGGCCTCGCCCAGGGCGATCGAGGTCCGATCGAGCGACGCCGACGCCTTGAACTGTCCGACCGCGCCCGACGAGCCTGGAGCCTCTGGTATCGCGCTGACCTCGACGGTGAGCGGCTTGGTCTCGCGCACGACCGACCCACCCGCATCGAAGAAACCCGCCCGCGCCACGCCAATGCGCAGCCGCGCCGCTGGAATGGTCAGTTGGCCCGGCTTCATCGGGAAGAGCAGCTTCTCGGTCACGGTGAAACGCACGTAGCGCTCGCCCGCGAGCGTTGCCGGCTCGCCGCGTCTCGTGGTTGACGCCGGCCGCTCGATATCCTCCGCCCAGAATCCCGGGTGCTTCGGCTCCTCCGCGAAATCGACCGTCGTGAGGTCGGTCTGCGTGTAGACCTGATAGACGAGCCGCAGCGGCTCCCCGACATGCAGCTTCTGGCGTGAAGCTGCAGCCTCTGCCACGACCTTCGGTGCCGGTGCGCGCGCGCCGCGTCGGCCGAAGAATCCCTCGAACGGGTCCTCGCCAAACGGATCGCCGCCGAGGAGCGGGTCGCGCGAAGAGGGTCCGCCGGCACGCGAGCGCGGCCGCACACTGCCGCCGGCCACGTTGATCGCGATCGGCTCCGTCGCCTTCTCGGCGCCACTCGCCAGGCGCAGCCGGACCGCCCCGATCTCCGCCTTGCCGGCGCTCGTGGCCTGCAAGACGTACGTGTAGGTCTTGCCCTGCGATGCAACGCCGTTCACGATCGAGAACTGCGTCGACTGCATCGGCCCGCCCACCAGACGCAGGTTCTTGAGGCCGGGGAACGTCACCTCCTCGTGGCCGGATAGGCTGCGCCCGGTCACGCTGATCGTGAGCTGCACCTGGTCCTCGACCCCGATTTCGCGCGCGTCCACGTCCGCGCTCAGGTGAACGTCCTCCTCCGCGCCGACAGCGGCGACGGCGCCAAGGGCCGCCACGACGAGCAGGAGGAGACCTGGCCGCATCACCAGTCCTTTGCCCCCTTGCGCTCCACGCGATGCGCGGCCAGCGCCTTGCGTTGCTCGTCCCGCTCGTTGCGCTGGAGCGCATCGAGCAATTGCATCGCACGCTCTTTCGGCATGCCGGTCTCTTGCTGAAAACGCTCGCGTTCCCGCTCTTCCTGGTTCTTGGGCGTCTGCGGCGAGGGCTGCGAACGCTGCTGCCCGCCCGACTGCTTCTGTTGTTTCTGATCCTGCTGCGACTGCTGCCGCTCCTGCCTCTGCTGTTCCCGCTTCAAGGCCCGCAGAGCCAACTCCAGATTGCGCCGCGCGTCCTCTTCAGTGGCCTTGGCGCGCAGGGCCTGGCGGTACGCCTGAATCGCGCCAGCGTAGTCCTGCTTCTGGTACAGGCTGTTGCCGAGGTTGAACGCTGCTGCCGGCGCCAACTCCGCGCCGCCGTCCTTGGCCAGCTCGCGGTAGATCGCCTCGGCCTGGTCGTACTTCCCCTGCTTGTAGAGACCGTCCGCCAGGTTGAATCGGGCACCCGCCGCCTGCGGACGCAGCCGGGCCGCCTGCTCGAAGCCCGTCAAAGCCTCAGGCTGATTGCCCTGTTCGTAGGCCTTGCGCGCCGCAGCAGTGATCCGTGGTGCTCGCAGCAAGACCTCGTCGATGACGCCCCCCTGCGTCTCGGCTGACGCGTGGGCCGGCAGCATGCCCAACGCCGCGAACGCGATGACGGCCGGCCCCGTGAGCGAGCGCGCTCGGCGCCCGGACCGGGACACCCGCCGCAGTGGCAGCGCGCCAGCGAGCCCGAGGCTCGCCAACCCGACCGCCAGCGGAATCTGGAAGCGCTCCTTTCGGCGATACGTGAACTCGCGCGCCAAGCCCTTTTGCTCCATGCCCTCGATCACGGCAGCTAACCCTGACAAGCTCGCATCCTGAGGAGTGATGACAAACGCGCGGCCGCCTGTTTCACGCGCGATGGTCTCGAGCGTCGACGTGTTCAGGTGCGACACGACCACCGTGCCGTCTTCCGCCTTCTTGAAGCCTGCACGTCGGCCTTCGCGATCGAAGCTCGGAACCGGCTGACCCTGCACGGTACCGACGCCGACGGTGTGGACCACGACGCCCATCTGCCGCGCCCGCGAGACCGCCGTTTCCACGTCTCCTTCGAGGTCCTCGCCATCCGAGACGAGCACCATCACCTTGTTGCGCCGCTCCTTGTCGACGAACAGATCAAGCCCTCGCACCAGCCCCTGGCCCAGGGATGTGCCGGGTGCGGGGACCGTGCCAGGTTCGATCGTCTCAAGAAAGAGGCCCACTGCATCGGCATCCAACGTCAATGGTACTAGTGGATAAGCCTCACCCTCGAAAGCGACCAGCGCGAAGCGGTCGCCCTCCAGGCGCGTCACGAGCGACGAAACCGCCGAGCGCGCTAGGAACAGCCGGTTGGGAGCGACGTCTTCCGTAGCCATCGACCCCGACGTGTCGATCACCAGAACGACGTCGACGCCCTCGCGCTCGATCTTCTCACGCAGCATGCCCCACTGAGGACGGGCCAACGCGAGCACGATGCCGAGCGCTCCCACGAGCACGAGTCCTAGGCGGAGGGCACGCCAATAGTCGGCATCCCGCCGCACCACGCGCGGCCACAGCGATCGCGCCACCAGCCGCGCCACGCGATCCGAATCATGCCGCGCCAGAATCATGCCGATCACGGTGATCACCGGCAGCACCAGCAGCGCCCAGAGCCATCCACTCGATGCGAAGACCATGGCTACACCGGTGCCACGCGCAAGCCCGCGGTCCACAGCAGCCCGGCGAACAAGAACGATGCGGCCGCAGCCAGGAGCCAGGGGACGTACAGCTCGCGGTATCGGCGAAACGCCGTCTGCTTGATCTCCGATTTCTCGAGCCGATCGATCTTCTCGAAGACGCTCCTGAGACCGGCCGAGTCGCTGGCGCGGAAGTACTCGCCCCCTGTCTGCGAGGCGATCGTTCGCAACAGCGGCTCGTCGAAGCGCACCTCGGCCAACGTCCGCTGCGTTCCCACCACCGCGCCGCTGACCGGATCCACCACTCTCACCGGCACCGGTACAGGTCTGTCGCTTCCGACGCCGATCGTGTAGATGCGCACCTGCATCGCGCGCGCGATGTCGGTCGCGGTTGCCGGGTCGATCTCACCCGCATTGTTGCCGCCGTCGGTGACCAGCACGACGATCCGGCTCGCTGCCTTGGAGCGTCGCAGGCGCGTCAGGGCTGTGGCCATNNGGCGCCTTTGTCAGGCTCTTGGCTGCAAAGGCCACCAGGCCCACGCGATCGTTCGTCCTGCGGCGCACGAACTCCGCGACCACCTCCTTGGCCACCGCTAACCGGTTGCGCGGCTGGAAGTCCTCGGCCGCCATCGACCCCGAGACATCGAGCGCAACGACCACGTCCACGCCCTTGGTCGTCACGCTCTGGTGCACCAATCCCCTCTGCGGCCGGGCCAATGCGATGCTCGCGAGGCCCAGCCCGAGCCCGAGAGCAACCACCGGCGCGTGCCGCCAGCGCGCCCGCCAGCCGAGAGATCTGCCGCGCTGGCCGGAAACGCCCGGGAAGACCACGGCCGGCGCCACCGCCTGCTGCGACCACACGAGAAGCCAGATCAGCGGTCCAGCCAGCGCAGCCAGCAGCCACCATGGGTCCGCGAACTGGAATTCAAGGAGCTCCATCAAGCCGCCTGGCCTCTTGTCGCCTCTTCGGCCCGACGCAGCGTGACCTCGACGCGGTCGATCAGCTCGCTCGTCGTACGCAGATGTCGCACGGCCTCTTCCGTACTGCCGCAAGCGTCGGCGAACTTGACCTGGTCTGCGGCCGCCGTGAGCTCTCGCACGACGGCAGCGCAGTCACCCCAGTTGCCGCTTTGTCGCAGAAAGGCGAGCGTCTCGGCCGAAGTCATCTCGAGGATCGGCGCTGCCAGCCGTCGTTCCAGGTACCGCTTGGCAATCTGGGCCAGCGCAATGTAGAAGCCGCGGTAGTCCCCGCGCGTGATCCAATCCTCCTGGCCCAGACGCGCGAGTGCTGCGCGCGCTTCGGCATCGGGCGCTGTCTCGACCACTGGCATGGGTCCCTGTGCGCTGCGTCGCATGCGACGCAGCACCGCATACGCCAGCGCCGCGAACACCGCCAAGAGGACGCACAAGGCAATCCAAAAGGCACGGCCGATCGCCAGCCTCACCGGCGGTTGGATGTCGGCGAGCTTCTGTTCGCGCGGGTCCTTCGGCAGGATCGATACCATGCGCAACGCCAGCGGCGCCGAGCGCACCACGTGCTCGCTGCCATCCGCGAGACGACATTTCGCCTGGATGGCCGGCACCTGCGTCTCGCCCACGGCAAATGCCGCAGCACTGTAGCGGAACGTCCCTCCCGGCGCCGTCCCTGCTCCGACGGCCGCCGCGCGCACTTCCACGTTCTCGTTCCCAGCCTCTTGCGGGAACGCCCAGGCCACTCCCTCTGGACCGGTGCCTCGCACCTCGACCGCGAACGGTTCCCCGACCGCGACCTCGCTCTTGTCGCTGGTGGCTGTCAGCGCACATGGCGATGCCGCCGTCCCGGCCGCATCCGATGCCTTGCCTTGCGCGCCCGCTGACGCGTGCCCCAGCGCCAGGGCCACTGCGAACGCCGACGTTGCCACGCGCGTCGCGCACCTCGTCCAACCCACCACCTAGCGCCTCCGCTCGCGGTTCTTGAAGAATCTGGACAGCGGCGACTCGTACGGCTCGGCCGTTGAAAGCGTCAGCGCGTCCACTCGTGTGCGCTTGAAGATCCCTGCCGCGCTCTCGATGTTCGCCGCTGCCAGCGAGCGCCGTGCGGCTTCGTACGCCGTGTCGACCACGATCCTTGCGCCAGTCTCCGGGTCGAGCAAGGCCACCAGGCCGGCGTCAGGCACCTCGCGCTCGCAGGGATCCCACAGGTGGAATGCGATGACGTCGTGTCGCCGCCTCAGAATCCCCAGGGGCCGCTCGTATTCCGTGGCCTGGAAGTCGGAGATCACCGCCACGATGCTCCGACGCTTCAGAACGCGGTGGGCGAAACGCAACGCGCCTGCCAGATCTGTGCCCCGGTCCGCCGGCTCTACGGCCAATGCATCGCGCACGATGCGCAGCGCATGGTCGCTGCCGCGACCCGGAGCCACGTAGGTTTCGATGCGGTCCGTGAAGAGCACCGCACCGACCCGGTCGCGGTTGGCGACCGCCGAAAACGCCAGCACCGCCGCCAACTCCGCGGCATAGTCGCGCTTCAGCAGGAAACGCGAGCCGAAGCGCTGCGAGCCCGAGGCGTCGACCAGCAGCAGCAGCGTCAGGTCGCGCTCCTCGACGAACTTCTTCACGTGCGGCGCGCCCGTACGCGCCGTGACGTTCCAATCGATCGTGCGCACGTCGTCGCCAGGCGCGTATTCGCGCACCTCGGAGAACTCCATGCCGCGTCCCTTGAACACAGCGTGATACGAACCGACGACGCCGGACTCGAGGATGCTGCGCGTCCGGATGCGAATGCGTCGGATCTTCTGAAGCGTCTCGCTGTCGAGCATCAGCGGCTATCAGTGTTCAATCAGGCAAATGGTGAGCGCGACGATCAACAACGCCCACGGTATCCCCACCGCTCACGGAACCTCCACACGCTCGAGGATCCGCTCCACGATCGTCTCGGCCGTGACGTTCTCGGCTTCAGCCTCGTAGGTCAGCAGGATGCGGTGACGCAGGACATCCTGGGCGATCTCCTTNNNCGTCGCGTCGCGCGCACGAGGGCCACCATGTAGTCGCGCAGCCGTTCGTCGACATGGACGTCCCGCACCATTCGCACCAGGCCGACCAACGCCTCGGCCGTCAGCGCCTTGGCCACGGCGGGTATCTCGCCGGACATCATGCGGTCCAGGATCTGCCGCTCCTCATCGCCCTGCGGATAGTCCACGCGCACCTTCAGCAGGAAACGGTCGACCTGCGCCTCGGGCAGCGGGTAGGTGCCCACGGTCTCGATCGGGTTCTGCGTCGCCATCACGAGGAAGGGCT
>PMCG01000197.1 GCA_003155335.1 Acidobacteriota bacterium | reverse complement strand
ATGCCCCGCCCGCCGCCTCCGGCGGACGCCTTCAAGATCACCGGCAGCCCGATCTCCCTCGCCATGCGCAACGCCATGGCCTCGTCTTCGATCACACCCTCCGACCCAGGAACGACAGGCACCCCTGCCTTGATCATCGTCCGGCGCGCGCGACTCTTGTCGCCCATCAGCCGGATCGCCTGCGGCCCAGGCCCGATGAACTTGATGCGGCACGCCTCGCAGATCTCGGCCAGGTAGCTCGACTCCGCCAGGAAACCGTACCCCGGATGGATCGCCTCCGCGCCCGTGATCTCGGCCGCGCTGATGATCGCGGGGATATTGAGATACGACTCGACGCTGCGCGGACCGCCGATACACACGGCTTGATCGGCGAAGCGAACATGCAGACTGTGTCGGTCGGCCTCGGAGAACACCGCCACCGTCTTGATGCCCATCTCCTTGCAGGCCCAGATCACCCGCAACGCGATCTCGCCCCGGTTGGCGATGAGTATCTTCTTGAACATCTCGGCGTGTTTCGCTTTGCCAGCCGCGACGACTAGCGCTCAGGCCGGATGGAGAAGAGGGGCGCGCCGTACTGCACCGGCTGGCCGTTCTCTTGTTGGATCTTGACGATGACGCCCGCCACTTCGGCCTCGATCTCGTTCATGAGCTTCATGGCCTCGATGATGCACAAGACCTGGCCGACGCGCACACGGTCGCCGACGCTCACGTACGGCGCCGAGTTCGGGTCAGGCGCGCGGTAGAACGTCCCAACGATCGGACTGCTCAAGACGTGTAGACCCGCTTCCTCTGCTCCCTCCGCTGCCGCAGCGGGAGCGCCGGCCGCCGGCGCTGGGACGACGGCAGCCTGTGCGGCTGGCGCTTGGACGACAGTCGCCGCAAGGTGCTGCGGCAGCACACCCGCGGACCCGCCCGCCTCCACACGTCTTATGCGCACGCGCGTGCCGCCCTCTTCGAGCTCGAACTCCGCTATGTCACGCTTGTCGAGAATGTCCAGTATCTCGTTCAGCAGCTGTAAATCCAACGTTTGCTCCTCACGAGGGGCGAGCGCGTCTCAACCCCGCAGTTGTGGCGTATTATTCGTTCGCCAAAGCGCTATTGTCAAGGTTGCCGTCCGTTGCGGCTGGGGCGGCTAGGCGAACTCGCCCGCGAGACCGAGGCAGGCCACGCGCAGCGCGAGTCGCGCGCGGCCGACGAGGGCGCCCGGTGCAAGCGCGACGAAGACGAAATACTGCGGCGTGATCGCGCGGATCACGGCCACCATGCTCTCACTGACGAGCGTGAGCTCCTGCAGCTCTCCCAGGCCTGTGTCGCTCGCCACAGTCAGGCTGCCGCGAACGAGCGTGGTTAGCTCGGCGGCCACAGCCTCCAGGTTGGCCTGCGGCCGCACCACGACCTTTTCGACTGGGATCCCNNACCGAATCCACTCACGCGTCCGCTCCCCGACCGCGACTCCGCACGACGCTGCGCAGCCTTGATCCCAGTTCCTGCAGTCGCGCGATCGCCCGCCGTAGCCGTTCCTCACGTCCGCCCAGCTGAGCTTGCGACGGCTGCGTGCCGAACCGCGCACGCACCTCTCGCAATCGTGTAGCGAGGTCGCGATTCCCAGGGTCACGCGCGAGCAGCTGTTCGTAGACCTGCGCGGCTCGTTCGAAGGAGCCCTGTTGAAAGTACAGCTCCGCCAGCGTCGCCGACGCCAGTTCCACGCCAGCCGGCTTCTCCTCGCTCGACCGCTTGACTGGGTCCGCTGCCGGCTCCGCGGCGGCCTCGCCCGTCGACACGCCGCCGAGGTCCCTCGCGTCACTGTCCGGCCTCTCAGCGGCGCTGCGCCCTTCGTCCTCATCCAGCAACGGGCGAAACGTCAGTTGCGGCGGTCCGCTGGGCCCCGCAGGGCGCAGTGGCTCGAGCTCGTACTCCTCATCCTCTGCCAATGCTGCGCGGGGCGGTCCGGCTGAAATCGCCACATCCGCCGGCGCTGTGGAGCCTTCCGTAAGGGCCGGCTTGGCCGGGCCCGGACCCGCCGCCACGTCGCCAACGACCTGCGGCATCGCCGAGGCGCTGGCAGGCGCAGTCTCAGTCGCGCCCTCCGGCCGCACGCTCGGGCCAGCCGCCTCCTTCGGCGTTGGCTGCGGAACCGGCTTCGGTGTCGACGACACGGTTTTCTCGTCCCATGCCCTGGCTCCGTCGCCGCCGAGCTCCTCGATGCCGCGCTTCGCGATGACGTTGTCTGGCGCCACGGCCAGCACAGCCTCGAACTCCGCACGTGCCGCCCCCGTATCGCCTGAGGTCGCCAGTGCGCGTGCCAGCGTGATGCGAGCGCTCGCATATCCAGGGTGCTTCAGCAGGCCTTCACGACATACGCGAATCGCCTCGCCCAGCTCCCCGGCACGCCGCAGCTCCTCGGCGTACTGCGCGAATAGCGGTGATCCTGGCTCGCGTTCCAGCTTCCTACGAAGCTCGTCGATGCGCGCGTTCTGCGCCACCGCTACCCCCTGAAAGTAAGCGGTCCCAGGCATGGCCTGGGACCGTTCTCCTTGCGCCTGAGCCCTGTCTTCCGTTACGGGTTCTGGACGGTCATGAAGGGCTCGCCGTCGTGAACGAAGAGACAGCTATCCACCGCGCCATTGCTGTCCAGCACGGACTCGAAAATCTGGTAGCCCCCTGGCTGCGTGAACGTATGCACCTGGTCCGGCCCGTAGAAGTATTTCGTCTCATCGTCCCCGAACCGCCACAGGTACTGGATGATCGGCGCGCCGCCCGGAATCGCTCTCGTGCTGAAGTGGATGGCCACACCGGTGTACCAAGGACCGTAGCGCGGATCGCTCATCATCGCACAGGTCGGGTGGCTCACTCCCGGCGGCCATGTCCGCTGATCCACAGCGACTAGCTCGATCTTCGCCGACTCCCACGGCGGTTGCCCAAAGGCAGTCGCCAGGCTCGCGCCGTTCGCAGCCGCTACTCTCGCCAGCACGGTCACGTACAGATTTGCCGCGAAGGTCTGAGGCGAGGGCGCAGTGTACTGCGCCGTCGCGCT
The DNA here is from genome assembly GCA_003155335.1 of Acidobacteriota bacterium. GTDB lineage: Bacteria > Acidobacteriota > Vicinamibacteria > Fen-336 > Fen-336 > FEN-336. The sequence continues at coordinate 2,472 of PMCG01000197.1, read as the reverse complement.
CCCATCTGAGCCTGTGACCACCTGGGCGGCGCTCAAATGCCCGACCACCACCGGCTGGGCGTCGGAATTGCCCGTCAGCAGATAGACCAGACGGTTCGGTGCCGGTGCGCCGTTGCTGTCGGACACCAGCACGCGCACCGTGGCAGTGCTCTGTCCGTCCGCGAACATGATGTCGGGATACACGAGCACATGGACGCTCGTTCCCAGGGTCGAGGGCCCGGTGAGTGTCCCCGCCAGCGGCGGGATCGAAGCCTTACCGGCGCTGCATCCAACGCTCGCAAGCACGCCGGCGAACAGCCACCACGCAGCCCGCGCTCGACCCGCCCGTGCACCCTGTCTCTTTCTCATGGGATCCTCCCCTTCTCCTTGATCGCGCCCGGGCCCTATGGCGTCGGCGTCGCCGCCGGCGTGGCGAATGGGCAGGTCTGCGGGTCCGCGAAATCGGCGAACGTGACCTGCAGGTAGCCCGTCGCCTGCACGTTGCTACCATTGGCCGTGCGGCCGTACGCGGTGATCTGTGCAGTGGTGTCTATCAGGCTCTCGCCGCCCATGCCCACCAGAGCGCTCAGTGGCGGCTCGAGCTTCGCCGAATGGCGCGCGAGGACTATCGCGCTACTCATCGGACTCACGGACTTCAGGTACACCACGCCCGATAGCGCTCCTGAGAAGTCGTAGGGAACATCGACTCCTTGCATCTGGTGTCCATCGGTGCGAATGAAGTGCACCGTGTAGGTCTGGAGCAAGACATCGTTCAGACCGGTCTGGGCGGTCTGCGCGTAGTCGGCGTTCTTCGCCACAACATCGAAGCTGAGGAGGGCGTCGTCGTTGATCACGGTCCCGCACGTATGCACATCGGACAGAAGGTGATCGTACCAGATCGGCGGGACAGCGATCTCCGCGGCGCCCTGGACTTTGGTCATCCGCAGAACGACTGGCGCATCCCCGGCCGGATCCGTGTTCTTGTTAATGCCGCAACTCACCGCGAGCAGCGTCGCCAATCCGATCAATGTCAGCCGTCTCATCGAACACCTCCGTGCGTCAGCACAACTCCAGCCATGGCCCGGTCCTCAGCCCTTGACGATGTGCGGCGTGATGAATAGCAGCAGCTCCTGGTTCGACTGATTCACCGACCGCTCCCGGAAAAGGAACCCCAGCAGTGGGATCTTCGACAGGAACGGCGTGCTGTTCTGCGACGTGTCCTCCTGGCTCTTGTAGACGCCGCCCACGACGGCCGTGTCGCCATCGTTCACGAGTAGCACGGTCTTGGCCTCCTGGACCTGGATCGATGGTGCACCACCAACCGTCTTCGTGAAGTCCGGCGCGTTGTTCTCGAGCGCGAGGCTCAGAATCACTGTGTTGGCCTCGGTGATCTGCGGTGTCACTTTCAGGCTCAGCGTCGCATCCTTATACTGGATGGTGATCGTGTTGTTCATCTCGACTTGGATCGGGAACTGCAAGCCCTGTTTGATGGTGGCTTCTTGGTTGTCCTGAGTCGTTATCTTCGGCGTGGATAGAATCCGGCCGCGGCCTTGTTGTTCCATCGCCGATAGCGCCGCGTCGAGATTGAAGCTGCCGATGAGGTTACCCAGCGTGACTCCGACGCCCGTGTTCGCCGCCGTCGCTGGGAGATTGACCAAGTAGGAGCTCCCGATCGCACCCGTCAGGTCTTTGGCCTCTCCCATGGCTCCCTGGCCGCCGACCGTGATCGTGCTGGGGAACGAGCGTGACGTCTGGGTTCCATACTTTTGCGTCTGCTGGTTGAGGAAGCCCCACTGCACGCCGACATCCCGTGAGAAGTTGCGCGATGTCACGACCACGCGCGCTTCGATCTCCACTTGCCGCGTCGCGCGATCCAGTTCGTTGATCAGGTCGATCTGCTTGTTCAGAAAGCGCGGCAGGTCTTGCAGGATGATCGTGTTCGTGCGGTCGTCGACGTCGACGCTGCCACGGCGCGAGAGCGCGCCGGACTTCTTCAGAACGTCTGCCAGGTCTTTCGCACGCGCATACGAGACGGCCCGCAACCGCTCCACCAAATCACCCGCGAGCTCGGCCTCGTCCTGGAGTTTGCGCTGGTCAGCCTCCTCCTTCTGGAGGTCGCTGAGCCTTGCGATGCGCACGACGTTGTCCTCGAGGCGCATGCCCAGACCGCTCACCTTTAGGATCACGTCCAGGGCCTGGTCCCAGGGAACCTCGGTGAGCACGAGCGTCACTTTCCCGGAGATCCCAGGGTTGACAACGATGTTCAACCCGCTGATATCGGCGAAGAGCCTGAAGATGTCCGCCAGATCCCCATCCTTGAAGTTCATGCTGATCGGCGCACCTGTGTACTTCTTCTCCTCCACGCCGACCGGTCTGGCCCGGAACGCCGCGGAGCCCGAGGGCGGTTCAGCGGCCAAGGCCGGAACCGGCACCAGCAGTGGTGCGGCGGCCGTCAGGTCGGCGTCCTGCGCCGGGGCGATCGCGGCGCTCAGC
>PMCG01000017.1 GCA_003155335.1 Acidobacteriota bacterium | reverse complement strand
CCGCGCGCGGGCCCGCTTGTCAGTAGCGGATCGTGTCGCGTTGCCGCGCGCAAGGCGAAGATGGCGAGTGCGGCCAGGATGACGAGCACGACGTGCGTCGGCCCGGCGCTCCAGTGGGAGAGCGAAGGTGTCAACGGTGTGTGGCTGAGCAGTGCGCTCGTGAAGAAGGTGAAGATCATGGCCACAAGGCCGTAGCGCGCGAGCGCGATCAGCGGCACGCAGAGGAGCACCAGCGACAGCGGCAGCGTGATCGCCAGTGGCCGCTCCTCGGAGAGCACGGCCTGAACGACAAAGGGCGAGACCGCCACGAGGATCGCGAGCGCCTCCCAGCGCACCAGGAGTCGCACGCCGGCGAACAGCAGCAGCACGACCAGGCTGACTCCGATCGCCACGAGCGCGCGCACCAGGATCCAGTCGATCGTGTGGCCGAAGCCCAGCAGGGTATCCAGGTTGAACACATCCAACTCGGGGCCGCTGCGGCCGACGTCGAATCGTAGGATCACCAGTCGGCCCAGCGCCATGAAGAGCCCGCAGGCCATGCCGTAGAGGGCGTGGGCGCCCACGAGTGAGTCGTTGACTCTGCCCGACAACAGCCGTGTCCAGGAAATCAGGGCGTCGGGCCAGAACCGTCGAATCAGCGGCTCCAGAGCCAAATAGAGCACGGCGACGACGGCGCCGCCGAGCAGGGCGGCACTGAGGCCACGGAAGAAGATCTCGAACTCGCGATCGAAGTCAGTCACGTGGTCCGCGCCCAGGAACCAGGAAACCACGCCACAGGCGATGGTGAGCGTTGCGACCTCAGTCGCGCCACGTCGATCTCCGCGTCCGAGGCGCAGGTTGCGCCGCGCCAGGATGCAGCTCGCCACCAGGCCGACGACCAGCATGGCGGCCCCGATCGCGTTGGCGGCAACCTGGGCCCGCGTGCGCCGGTCAGGCTCCTGGCGCTCGGCCTGCTTCCAGGGCGCGAAGACCCTGAACCAGACCGGACGGCCCTTCCAAGTGCCGGCCTCGACGCGCAGCGATGAGCCGGGCCAATCCGGTGACGTCCCTTCCCAAGCCAGGTGCGCGTCGCAGTTGACGGACGGCGTCCACTGCAGCGTCGTCGCTCGGAAGGCGCTCAGGTCGAGGCGCGCCTCGGCGAACAGCCTCGCCCAATCGAAAGCGGTCTTGTCATCAGTCGCGGCCGACTCGTCGTGCTGGAGTGGCACGCGATAGAACTCGATCAGTCGCCCGGTCGTGTCGAGACGCACCCCCGTCATGTTCGAGTCGGTGAGCGGAGGATCGCTGCGCGAGACCCGGGCGGACATGTCCGACGAGACGAGAGGCCGCGGGCTTTCCCGATACCAGAACTGCGCGACCGGCGGCTTTCCCTCGGCCAGCCGCAGCCAGCGATCGGGCATGCGCGCTGCGTCCTCGTTGTGGCGGAAGTAGTCCACGTCCACGACCAAACCGGAGGCGCTGTGGCTGCCGCTAGCGACGCCCAGGTCGGCCAGCAGGCTGCGCGCGCGGTCCTCGAGCACGGCCGGCGCCTTGTCGAACGGGACCGCTCGGAACAACTGCAGCGGCCCGGAAAGGACGATGAGCGTCACGACTCCCAGCGCCAGAAACGCGATCAGCGACCAGGCCAAGGCCGGATGCATGGCCCGCCCGACGCCGGCAGCGGCGACCATCTCAGGCGACGGCGTTTCGCCGGCAGCCAAGGCCGCGGCCAGGGGATCGCCCCCGGGAAGCGCTGCGGCCACGGCGATCGCCGACGCGGGTCTGAGGCGCGCATCCTTCTCGAGGCAGCGCAGGATGACGCGCTCCACGGCTGGATCTAGGTCTCTGACCGCTGCCGACGGCGGCGTGGCCAGGCCCTGATCCTGTTGCTTCAGGAGTGCTGCCAACGTGCGGCCCTCAAAGGCACGCCGGCCGGTGAAGAGCTCGTACAGCACTAGGCCGAGGGCGTAGATGTCGCTGCGCACCGTTGCCTCTCGCCCGGAAAGCTGCTCGGGCGACATGTAGGCCGGCGTGCCCGAGCGCGCCTCCGCGCCAACGACGCTCTCGGCCGCTGCCGCCAACCCGAAGTCGGTGATGCGCACCTTGCCGCGGCCGTCGAGCATGACATTCTCGGGTTTGAGATCGCGGTGCAGCACGCCGCGCTCGTGCGCTGCGGCCAGGCCGGCGCAGAGCTGGCGCGCGATCTCAATGGCCTTGTCGCCCGGCAGCCGTCCGATGCGCCGCAGCAAAGAGGCCAGGTCCTCACCGTCAACGAACTCCATCGAGAGAAAATGGACGTTTCCCAGCTCGCCGGCGTCGTAGACGCGGCAGACGTTCGGGTGCGCGATCTGCCGCGCCACGCGCACCTCGTTCAGCAGCCGCTCCAGTCTCTCCGGGTCGCTGCTGAGCGTCTCTGGCAAGAACTTGAGCGCGACCGCCTGGCCGAGCTTCAGGTCGTCTGCGCGGTATACCTCCGCCATCCCGCCGCTGCCGAGAAGGCCGACGATGCGGAACCGATCGGCGAGCATCGTGCCGGGCGCGAAGCGGCCTTCGCTCCTCCGCGCACCAGAGCTGATCCGCTGCGGCGGGCCGCTGGCAGGGCTGCGCGGCGTCGGGGCTGTCGCCGTGGGGTGCTCGCTCTCGTCGATCGACACCCCGCAGCTCGAGCAGAAGCGACTCTCCGCCGCGACCGGACGAGCACACGCCGGGCAACTAGCCATANNCTCCATGCCCGTTCTGTTCGTCGGCCACGGAAGCCCGATGAACGCCATCGAGGACAACGAGTATTCGCGCGGCTGGCGCACCGTGGCCGCGCAGTTGCCGCCGCCAGCCGCGATCGTCTGCATCTCCGCGCACTGGGAGACCAGTGGCACCCACGTCACGGCGATGGAGCGGCCGCGCACGATCCACGATTTCTTCGGCTTCCCGCAGGCGCTGTACGCGATCGAGTATCCGGCGCCGGGCCAGCCATCCCTCGCCAAGGAGATTCAGGCTCTCGTGGAGCAGACTCGGGTGGGACAGGACCTGCGCTGGGGCCTCGACCACGGCACCTGGAGCGTGCTCCGACACATGTTCCCGGATGCGCAGGTGCCTACGGTGCAGGTGAGTCTCGACCGGGCCCGCTCGCCGCAGGAGCACTACGACTTGGCGTGCGAGCTCTCCGCCCTGCGGAGGAGGGGCGTGCTCGTGATCGGGAGCGGGAACATGGTGCACAACCTGCGCCTGCTCAACTGGGAGGACATTGAGACCCCCTACGAATGGGCGCAGGAGGCCGACGCGGAGCTGAAACGACGCATCCTCACGCACGATCACCAAGCCTTGATCGACCACCGCCGCCTGGGAACGTGGGCCGCGCTTGCAGTGCCGACGCTGGAGCACTATCTGCCAATGCTGTACGTGCTGGCGCTCCAGGAAGAGGGTGACGAGCCGCGCTTCTTCAACGAGAGCGTGCTGAGCTCGTTGTCGATGACAGGCTTCGTGCTCGCCGGCGCACGCTAGCTCGCCGCTCGCGCACAAGACCACGCGGGTCAGGGACGACGCGCGCGCGTCAGGTGGACGCGCTGGATCAGCTCAAAGCCCTCGCTGACGGCGTGCGCTGCGAGGCGGCGGGCGGCGAGGTCGCGGTATCGCCGCAGCTCCTTCTCGTCGAGCGTTTCGAGGTGCCGCCGGCCAGCGTGAGACCAATACCACGCCACATAGGCGTCCGCGTCGGCGAAGACGAAGCGCGCCTGCCGCTCCGTGCTGTTGATCTCGTCAAACCCAACCTGCCGGAGTGCGGCGCTCAGCCCTTCCGCCATCCGCACAGCACCACGTCAAACGAAGCGTCGGGGAAGTCGAGCCGCTCGGCGTCGCCCACCCGCACCTCAGCGTTGTCGATGCCCGCCGCCCGCAGCTCTGCCGCTGTGGCAGCGATCATCGGTTCCGCCAGGTCTACTCCAAGGACAAAGCCGCGAGGTCCCACAGCGACGGCGGCGGGGCGGAGACAGGCGCCGCGGCCGCAGGCGAGGTCGAGGACGCGCTCGCCCTCGCGTAGACTCGCGGTTTCGACCAGCACGCGTCCAAAGGTCGCGAAGAACGAAATGACTGTGTCGTACGTCGGTGCCACACGTCCGAAGATGCCGGCGATGCGAGCTTTGACTTCAGCCTCGTTCGTCATGCCCGCGGTGGCCACCTCGCGCCGCACGTTGTACCCAAATCATGCCCCCGAGCTGGGGCCGGTTCGGGTCGCCGCCGCGGCGCGTGGCACGACGCTGATGGTCCCGCTGTTCTCCAGGATCGCGGCTTGCACCTCGTCCACGCTGGCGCAACCGGCCTGTCGCAAGGCTGCGTCCAGCTCATGATGCGTGAGCTTGGCCCGGGCCATTGCCTCTTTGAAGACCTTGCCGTTGTGAACGATCAGCTCTGGCCGGCCTTCAATCATCGCTTCGATGCGCTTGCTCCTGAACGTGGCACAGCCCAATGCGTAGTTGAGCCCTATCAGCGTCGCCGCCGAGATCAACCCACCCACGAGCGAGTTGTCACCGGCATTCATCGAGTTCTGGACAGCGTTGGACAGCACGAGGAGAAGCACGAGGTCGAACGGCGCGAGCTG
>PMCG01000112.1 GCA_003155335.1 Acidobacteriota bacterium | reverse complement strand
TTCTCCCTGCGGGTTCGAGGCGCGCTCTCTAGCGAGGACTCGCAGCTGTTCTTCCGCGTGGTCGCGTCGGGCTCGCCCTCGCGCGCTCGGCCTGATCGCCCGCGCCGAGAGCGCTTTCGGCGGATGAAGGGTGAGCGGGGTCGTCACGAAGCGCGGCGTGCGTTGCGGGGACGACCCTGCGACACCGACCTGGCGACGTTGCGAATGAGCGCGGGCGATATCGGGTCCGTGCCCACTCGCGCGCTTCCGGGCGACCCGACGCTTCTCACGCGCAGCGCGATGGCCGCCGGCGCGTTGGGGGGAATGGCTGGCCGGGTTGAAGCGGTCGCGGCGGCGCTATCTCGGCGTGATTCCTGGTGGCGCCGGAGCGCTGGGCGGACTGGCTGGCGGGGTTGAAAAGGCTGAGGCGCAGATCGACTTCAGACCTGATCGTTTTCCCCAGCCCTCCACCATGACGACGTCCTCAAGGTATCCACGGTCGTTGAATCTCACGTCGTAGATCAAACGACCGAGGCAGACCACCCTCCAGCAACCGGGCCGCCCGGGAGTCATGCGCTCGACCTTGCCGCACGGATGCTTGTTGTTGGCCAGGTACGAACGCATTGTGATCTCGCCGGTTCCGGTCGCGGGAGCGCGGTCGTACCATTCCACCGACGACGGCGTTGGAGGCGGTGCGTTCGGCGCCGAAGGTTGATCTATTTTCCGCGCGATGTTGAGACCGACGAGCGCGATCACCGCCAGTATCGCGTATCCAATGAAGAACCACTTCGACTTCAGGGGTGCGGGTCTCGTCGACGAAGGCGTCCGCTCCGGTCCTGGGGTGGCAAGCCGCTCTTCCTGGCGAGCAGCCGCGGGCGCCTCTTCGGGATGCTTCTCGAAGTACGCTCGCCGCGCGGCTCCCGCTTCCCAGGCCAGACCACAGGTCGCGCAGCGCCACGGTCGAGAAGTGCAGGCTTCTACGATGAGCCAGACGATGAATCCTATGAAGCATGTGAAGATCGCCAGAAGCACGCCGACGACGGTATTCCAGCCTTCCTTGCGGTGCAGCCGGTACTCGCCGCATCTGGCGCAGAAAAGGGATTCCTCGGAGTAGTCGCCCACGGTCGCCTCGTAGGACTGTTCTGGATCGCCTTGCTGGTAATGTCGTCCGGTCGACGCACATTGTCAACCGACGAGGCGTTGTCACTGGCAACGACGCAGGCAGTCGCGAGACACCCACCCCATTTCCCCGCGGGCAGGGTGCGCCTACGCGTTCAGAAAAGGCTTGACGAGGGGGGCGGGAGAGGCTCAGTGTTGGGGGTGAGGTCGGAGCATGTCGTTGCGCAAGCAGAAGCCGAAGCACAAGGCCCAGTCCAAGACGAAGCGTGTGCGGCGTGCCAAGCAGCCCGACGATCAGCACCCATCGGCGGCTCTCATGGCCGTCCGCGGACGGGCCAAGGCGGCGGATGCTCGTCCGGCCGGAGCTGCCTGCGGCACCGCGCTCGCGGCTGAAGCACTCCGGACCGGTGTCTTGGACTCACGAGTGACGCGCAAGCGCACGCCTCTCCCGTGCGAAGACAAGACCATCTGCGCCGGCGATCCGGACGACGACTCGATGTCGAATGAGTACGTCGGCGACGAGACGCCCGGAGGCAGCTCCTCGACGCCCGATCAGAACGTCGTCGATGACATCGGCCGCGTGTACGGGCTCCAAGAGGAGGACGCGGGCGACTTTCACAGCGCCGGCGAGATCCTCACGCGGCGAGACCACCATCGCGCCGAGCTACGCCCTCCCAAGAAGCGCCGCTACTGAGCCGACGTCGTCTGCTTGGCGTGACTACGGCTTCGCCGCTGGCTTGGCCTTCACTGCCTCGACGTTGATCTCGATCGCGACGTCTTCGCCGAGCAGCAGGCCACCCGAGTCCAGCACCTGATTCCAGACGATGCCGTAGTCCTTGCGGTTGAGCACCGTCGTCAGCGAGAACCCGGCGCGCTCACCGCCCCAAGGATCTTTGCCAAGGCCCAGAAACGCCACTGGCAACGTGATCTCGCGCGAGACGCCGTGCATCGTCAGCGTCCCGGTGACGTCGTAGTGGTCCTTGCTAGTCGGCGTCACCTTGCTGCTCTTGAACGCGATCGTCGGGAACTTGGCCACGTCGAAGAAGTCAGGCGAGCGCAGATGCTGATCGCGTTGCGCGTTGGCAGTGTCGATGCTCGTCGCCTGGATCGTGAGCTCCACCGAGGAGGTCTCGGGCTTGGCAGCATCGGCGCTGATCGTGCCGGCAAAGTCGACGAAGCGGCCGGACACCTTGGAGACCATGTGCCGGACGCGGAAGCCGACCTCTGAGTGCACCTTGTCGATCGTGAAGACGTCCGCTGCCCAGGCAGGCGATGCGATCGTGGCCACCAGGGTCGGGATGAGCCAAAGGGTCTTGCGCGACACGTTCCCCTCCTTGTCCCACTGCGGGACTCTATTCGTTTGAGCTTACGTTAGCACAGGACAGGCTGGATGCCGGGGCTGCCGCCCTGCGTGCTCGCAGCCAGCATGCCACAGGCCGCGTGAATGTCTGCGCCGCCCGAGTAGCGGCGGACGAAGGCAATGCCGCGCGCGGCCAGTGCCGAGAGGAACGCGCGGCGCTCGTCATCGCCTGCCGGCCGAAAGGCGCCGGTCGCGTCGTTCACGTCGATGAGCGAGACGCGCACGCGGGTGTCGGGAAAGAGGCGCGCGAGCTCCTCGGCCTCTTCCTCGCCGCTGTTCACGCCTGCGATCAGCACCCAGGCGACGTGAACGAGACGGGTGCGATCTCGCGCATGCCGGCGCATGGCCTGCGCCAGATCGGCAACCGGGTAGCGTCCAGCGCT
>PMCG01000180.1:2542-12108 GCA_003155335.1 Acidobacteriota bacterium | reverse complement strand
GCCGTTCCGGCCAACGCGCCCTGGGCGTGCTGCTCCACCGCATGGCGGTCGTCCTCATGCACCATGCGATGCCACAGCAGAGGGTCGCGCGCGTAGTCCTCGGAGTTGTAGCCGGTCACGGCCACGCAGCCAGGGCCGTGGATGGTCTCGACCGCTCGCCCGTCACTGACGCGCACGGTGCAGATGTAGTCCGTGACCGACTCCACCAGGCGCCGGTAGCGCGCCTCGCTGGCCGCCAACGCTTCTTCGGCGCGCACGTGATCGGTGATGTCGGCGATGAAGCCCGCGAATGCCTCCGGGCTGCCGTCCGGCCCGTACTGGCCGTGGCCGTGCTCGAAGGCCCACTTCTCGCGGCCGTCCGGCAGGCGCAGGTGGTAGCGTACGGAGAAATCACGGCGCTCGTCGAGCGCCGCCTGAATCACTGCGCGTCTGGTTTCGCGATCCTGGGGCGCGACCAGGTTCGTGAACGCGACGGTACCACCTTCGACCAGTTCCTCGGCGCGGCAGCCCGTGAGCTCGGCGCACCCGCCGCTGACCTGCTCCATCGTCCAGAGTAGGTCGGCGCGGCAGCGATAGGCCATGCCCGGGAACTGTTGCAGGAGCGTGCTGAGCGGGGCAGGCATGGTTGTCGCTCAGCGGCGCTGGGGGCCGTTGGTGCCGGGTGTTCCGGTCGCGGCTGAGTGCGCCTCTTCTCCGCGCCGCAGCTCTTCCAGCGCGCGACGCATCGCCTCGCGCTCCGCCTCACGTGCCTCGCTCTCGCAGCGCGCCTGAAACGCCGACTGCTCACGCTCGGCAAGGGCTGCCGAGAGTCGGCGTACCTCCCGCCTCAGGTTGTCCTGCTCGTCGTGCAGACCGCTCAGCTTGAGCGCGTGCATGAGCGCCAGCCCTGCGGCGCTGGCCAACGGCAGCAGCGTCTGCACGGGCACGCCGGCGAAGCCGCCAGGACAACGCGCCGCGATGGCCAGGGCGCCGCGCACGGTGCCGGCGAGAACGATGGGCACGGCCACGAGCGAACGCATCTGCCGGCGAGCGAGCTGTTCGCGTGTGCGCGCATGCTGCTGCGTCGCGTGCGCGTGCTCGATGCGCACGACGCCTTGCGGCGTGGCGAGGTCCGCCAGAACATCCTCGGCGATCAGCGGCCCGCTCTGCGGCGTGAGCGGACGCCGGTGAGCGTCGGCCACGAGCGTCAGCACGAGCTCGCCTTCGTCGAAGGGGGCCAAGCGGCCGAGCTCGGCCGCGAGCGCGGTGACCACGGCATTGCCTCCATCCGGTGCGATGGCACCGAGGAGGGTGATCACGCGGCGCACAGGATCGCTGATCATGGCTCGCGTTGGCTGACGGATTCTAGCGCAGATCATCCGGCGGCGCACCTGCGGGCACGATGTATGGCCGTCGCAGTTGACCGCCAGCGAGAGGCGACATACGCTTTCTCGCTCTGGCCGCAGACGCGGAGCGAGGCGAGGCGGATGAAGATCCTGTTCGTGGGCGACATCGTCGGGCAACCTGGGCGCACGATCCTGCGCAAGGCGCTGCCGTTCATGCGCGCGCGCTACGACGTCGACTACGTCATCGCCAACGCTGAGAACGCGGCCGGAGGGTTTGGCGTGACAAAGGACATCTGCGACGAGTTGCTCGACCTCGGGATCGACTGCCTGACCTCCGGCAATCACATCTGGGACAAGAGGGAGATCCTGCCCTTGGTCGAGCTGATCCCGCAGCTCCTGCGGCCGGCCAACTATCCTGCGCGCCAGCCCGGGCGCGGGACGCACGTCGGCCGCGGTCGTCGCTCCGGTGTCGCCGTGGCCACGCTCAACCTGAGCGGCCGCGTCTTNNTCGGAGAAGACGGCACTGGCCTGCTTTCTCGACGGCCGCGTGACCGCGGTGCTCGGCACGCACACGCACGTCCCCACCGGCGATGAACGCGTGCTGAGCAAAGGGACGGCGTACTGCACGGACGTCGGCATGACAGGGCCGTACGATTCGGTGATCGGCGTCGAGAAGGAGGCCATCGTCGAGCGCTTTCTCACCGGCATGCCGACGCGCTTCGAGACCGCTAAAGGCGACCCGCGCTTTGCCGCGGTCGTGATCGATGCCGACGACAAGACCGGCCTGGCGCGCGGCATCGAGCGCCTGCTCCTGCGTCCGGAGGATCTTGCGTCCTGACGCGGCGTCGCTAGGGGGCGATAGACGCCGCAGCAGCTCTCCACGCCGGCGCACCGGCCGGTGGGAGAGATCCGATACGGTCTAGCGTGAGGTCGCGCCGGCCGGGGCCTCTGACGCCGCGGGCGTTGCGGCTTCGCCGGTGGCGAAGCCGACGGTCACCGGATCCGTCGCGGGCGCAGACAGCGTCACCTTGAGGATCACCGTCTTGCTGCCCGCGTTGCCCTCCGTGACGGAGACGTCGCCGAGGGATAGGCGCACGCCTGCGATGTACTCGTAGGCGCCGATATCCGGCGTGGCGTCCCTCGATTGGCCGGTAATATCCACCGGCGAGCCAAACGCGATGTTCCCGGTATTGATGGCAGGAGACCCCGCCGAGATCGACAAGTCGGAGCTGGGAGAAGCCGGCGAGGTGAAGAGAGGGTTGGCCTGAAGGGAATGGACGTCAAACCCAGTGGCGACCCGCCATTGAGCCAAGGCCTGCCCCCGCGAGCCCTCCCATTTGGAATTGGGCGCACTGGGGGNNTTGTTGACAACCGCGTGGCCGGTCCCTTCGTCACCAAGGTAGATTCCCACACTCCCGGTGACGGCGCCCGAGAAATAGATCGAGTTGTTCCGTACGATTGCGTTGGTGTCCGGCATGTCTATGGACTTGCGGCCGCGGTCGGGAACCTTGATCCCCGTGAAATCGTCGGTCGGCTGCTCCTCGACGATCACGTTGTCCTCAATCACGCAGTTTGGACAGGACGTCGCCGAGATAGCGATCCCCCCCACATTGACGACTCGGTTGCCGCGGATCACCGCTCCCGGCGAGCCTTCCGCCGTGGAGTAGCCGACGGTCACCGAAATCCCGTAACAGCCGTCGTTTGTCTTGGCCACGTCCTCGCGTACGGTGTTGTTTTCGATCACGAGCCCGTTGTGGACGCCGTGCGCAACCAGTGATGTCCCGGTGCAGACCCCGCCCGACATGGAGGCGCGGTAGAGGTCGTTGCCTCGGACGACGTTGTCGTCTCCCACTTGCTCCAAATAGACGTTGTGGTTCCTAATGCCTCCCGCTGTCCCGTTGTTCTCAAACTGGTTGTTCTCGATGAGGATAGAGTTGCCCAAACCAAGAAACCCCATACCGGTATTGTTGACGATGCGCGAGTTCCGCAGCGTGATGCGGTCGCACATTCCGTTGCTGCCGGGGTCGTAAGGGGTATTGCCGCCCTCCGATTGCACCCCGATTGCGAAGCCGTCGATCAAGAGGTTTTCCATCAGGACGTCATCCACGTCGTTGCTAAAGAAGATCGCCACACCGACCCCGCTCCCGCGGAATTCAAGGTTGCGGATGACGTAGCCTTCGTCGTGGTGGGAGTAACCGGGGTTCTCAAACCTGAGTATGGCCCGCCCGCCGTCAGGGGGGTTCGTCATCGCATATGTCAGGATCGGTCTATTGGTCCCCGATGGATACCAAGAAGGCGTGTAGTCGGCGATGACGAGGGGGTTGGCGGCCTGACTGTTGTTGTTGATCAGATAATTGTCGGCGGACGTGAAAGAGCCTCCGCGGGCAAAGAGGATCTGGTCACCCGGATGCAAGGAACTGAACTTCGAGAAGGCGTAGCCGATGGTCTGCCAAGCGGCGGCCGGGCTGGTCCCGGCGTTGGCGTCGTTCCCCGCCACGCAATTGGCGACCGCGCCCACCTGGCAGTCGGAGACGTAGTAGACCGTCGCCTGCGCGCTCCCGGCCAGCATCAACAGCCCCGTCAGGACGATGGTCCGTTTCATGGTTTCCTCCCGCGGGATGAGCCGCGGACTCTAAGGCGCCGTCCAATGGACTGTGACGGGCTGTGTGGATGGCTGGGAGAGGTGGACCCGGATCTGTATGGTCTTGGTGCCGGAGTTGCCCTCGGAAGCGGCAGCGTCGTCGATGGTGATCGAGGGCATGGTGCTCGGAGGTACGTTGGCACCCAGCGAGAAGGCCGTGAGGCTCGTTCGGTGGCCACCGTATTGGCCTGCGAAGCCGTACAAGCGGACTTCCATTGCCTGGGCACTGTCGTAGGCCGCGAGATCCGGCAAGCTGAACGTGAAGTCCCGCGGTTCATCTTGGTCGGTGAACTCGGGAGTTGTGAAGACCTGCTGGCCGAGGGCGAAGCCGGAGACGCTCGTGAAGACGGCGTAGCTCCGCGGGGCGTGATAGTCGAGGCGATCGATCGTGAAACGACCGACCCCTCTGCGAAGACCGAGGCCGGCCGGAGTGGTTGTGGCAATGGACATCGAGATGTACTGGCCAGCGGCCAGGGCTTGGGCCAGTGTCGCGGGAGTTGCGGGCGCGTTGAACGAATAGACGAGGCTATCGTTGCCGGCAGCACCGAAGGCCCCGGCGCCGAGCTGCCAGCCCGAGTAGCTGCTGAGGGCCGGCGCGCGGTAGTAGGTCGGCGTCCACGGGGTGTGGAGCGCGGGGTCGGTTCCGCGGAAGTCCGAGTCGACGAGCACGCCCGGGCCTCCACCGACGTACAGCGTGAAGATGCGCCAAGCCGAGTCGCCGTCAGCGTCGGTCACGCGGACGTAGACGTAGTTGACTCCGCTCGCCTGGGGCGTGCCGTGGATCCGCACCGTCCCGGGGCTTCCTGCCAGAGGCTCTGCCACGAGGCCAGGCACGAGGCTCGTGCCGACGACTTTCGCCGTGAGGGTCCCGTTCCCGCCGGTGGCCACGACATCCGCCGCATAGGCGTTCTGATAGACGCCGGGCGGCAGGGTCGGCGCGGTCACGAACGCGGGCACCGTGCCAAGCGGGCTCCCCGCGGGTCGGAGTTGGGCTGTCTCGGATATGTAGTCCAGGAGAAAGGCGTACTTGGGCGCCTGGGCCAGCGGCTGATCAAGGTATTCGAGATGGCCCCACTGGCCGTACTTGCTCCAGCCGGCGCAGTCGACGTAGGCGCTGTGCGTGCGCAGGCCCTTGGAACGGGCCATGTTGAGATGGATGTCGTACAGCTCACGAATGGCCGGCTCCCGATTCAAGGCCGACACGAACCAGGTGATGCCGTCGTCTCGCGGGTCGCCGCCGTCCATGTAGTCCGTGTACAGGGATGGACCGCCCTCATAGGCGACGAGGGGCTTGGGCTGAGAAAACACGGTGCGGGCCAGGTCGTTCAACCAGGCGTCGAATCCGCCACCGAGGCCCGTGGCGTCAGGTCCTCCGCCACGCGCAGCACTCCCAGCCAGCATTCGCTTCTTCCACTCGGCGAAGGTCTCGGCCTTGTGTCGAGCATACGCCGCACTCGACCAATAAGGATCGGACGGCGGGAGCGAGGCAGGTTGCGCGCTGCCATCTCCTGGGTCGAACGTCTGGGTCGTGTAGAACCACGGATCGCTCGTGCCCGCGTTCTGCTGCGCCTTGGCGCGCACCCAGTCCTGGATCCCGTTGCCGAAGTAGGTGGTCATCGCCACGACGTCCGGCTCGACGGCGGGACTCAGGGTCGGGCCGTACGTCCGCATCTCCTGCAGGAACTCCGTCGTGTAGGACTCCTGGGCGGTGAAGACCGCGGCGACGCGCACGATCCGCTGCGAGCCGCCGAACACCCCTTGGAAGATCCGCCACACGTCGCAGAAACGCCGGGCGTTGAACTGACCCTTGCCGATCCCGGCCGCCGTTGCGCGCGCCTCGGCCCAGTCCCCCTGGGCGAACGCGTTTCCCCCGGCCCAGATTTCATTGGAGTACTCCACGAAGACCTTGAGCGTGGGATCAAGGGGTGCCCACACCGGCGATGCTGCCGGGGTCGTGTAGGGATTGGTACCGTCGCTCCCATAGCGAATGAGCTGCGCGAGCTTCGTCACGAAGTCATCGGTCGCCAAGTGGGGGACGTTGATCCAGAGATCCTTGTGGGTCTGATTGGCGAGGGCCACGATGTGCTCATAGGCCGCCCCCGTCTCCCGGTCGCCGGTGTATCCGTCCGCGGGCGGCCGTGGGTTGAGGACTCCCACCGCGAACGCGTGGCTCGGGCGGCGGCGGTCTGACCAGTCCTGCACAGGGCTGGCGTTCGTCGCCGTCCAGTCCATGAAGCGGATGTATCCCCAGGGAGCGTCCGCGATGCGCGCGAGAAAGGTCGGGTGAAAGAGCTGACCCTCGAGCGAGTGGTTCTGTGGGTCGGCCGGGTCTGGCAGCCACACCTTGATGTCGGTCACAGGCGTCGCGATCTCGGGGATGCTGATCCAGCCCGCGGGATCCGTGAAGCGATAGACGCGTCGGCCGTTGACGAGACGCCCGGTCTCCGGTCCAGACGACTCACTCGTCAGGTAGGTCCCAGTGCCCTCGAGACGGATGTCAGCGTCGCCCTGCCACGTGAGGACGACATGGCCCCGCCAGATCTGCAGCACATCGGGCCACCCCGGGGGGGCGTCGCCGTAGCCCGCGTGGAGGCCGCTCACCGCGGTTATGAGCCCTTGGCCCCCGACGAGGTAGCGCGGGTAGCCGTTCTCGTCGAACTGCGGTACGTTCCAGCTCGGTATGTCGCTCCAGTTCACGGACCAACTACCGCCGACCAGCAGAGCGTTGGCGAACTGCGGGCGGTCCCAGTAGGCCGGGCCTCCAGGCTGGTACGAGACCGCTGGCAGCGTCGCGGGATCGATGTCTGCGAAGGCCGTGCCGGCGGAAAGTGCGCACAGTCCGGCGAGGAATGCGACCGTTCGGAGTATGACGCGCATCCTGACTGCTCCTTTGGGGCTGCGGCGGCGGCACGACCAGGCCCAAGCTGGCCAGCCCGGGCGGCACACGAAACGGGAGAAAAAGAATAGCAGGCGCTGGTTCTGCCGGCTGTGACGGGGCGCACACCTTCGGCGGGCAGCGATTGACGGCGCTCTCGGAGCGCAGGTAGTCTGCGTCCGGACCACAGTGAAGGGCGAGGTAGGTGTGGGAAGACGACGGAGGTTCCTGTGAAGAGATCGATGATGGCGCGGCTGGTCCTAGTGACTTCTGTCTTCCCGGCGGTCCTCTTGTTGTTTGCCACGGATGTCCGAGCCGCCACGCCGGCCGCGCCGGTTCCTCCGGCGGCGTACGTCATGGCTGGCCGGACCTTTGATCCCAACGAGCCGCTCAATCCGCCGACGGGCAATGGCGTTCAATACCATGTCGCGCTCACCGGCACCGACTCTAACCCTGGGACAGTGGCCCAACCCTTCCGTACCATTCAGCACGGAGTCAACGCTCTGTCCGGGGGCGGCGACACCGTGCTCATCCACGGAGGGCTCTACCGCGAGCAGGTGAGTCTGCTCTCCAGGGACGCCCCTGACGGGAATCCCTTCATCATTCGCCTCGCAGGCGACGGCGAGGTGATCCTCGATGGTTCCACCCCAATCCCAAGTTCAGGCTGGACTAGTGTGGGAGGCAGCGTCTACATGGCCCACACCGGTCCTGTGGCCGGCGTGGTGGTCGACAACCAGCCTCTGTATTTGGAGTTGACCCTAGCTGGCCTTCAGGCGACTCCCACGGTCGCCGGTGTGCCCGCTGACTACAGGTACTACTACGATTCGGCGGCCCAGAACCTGTACGTGCGCATCGCAGGAGGAGATCCGGGAACGCACGACACGGGCGTGATCCCCTACGTCGACTTTGATGATAGCAGTGCGGCCAACGGCATATTCCTTTACTACTGCAACAACTACACGCTCTATGGCCTCACGGTGCGCTTCTTCAGTGGACGGGGCATCGTTTCATACGGCTGCAATAATGCTCGCATCGAGCGGAACCAGGTTGTTTTCAACGCGCACTCTGGTCTCATCAACACTCGCGACAACGCTCCAACCGGCGGCCATGACGCCAACCACGCCCAGATCATCAAGAACTTCGTGCATTTCAACTTCATGCACAACTGGCCCAGGAGTTGGCCCTGGGGCGGATGGGGCGGAGGCATCGGCATCCAGGGCACGCCCTACGCCCTTGTAGAAGGCAACATCTCCACGAAGAACGGAGGCGAGGGTATCCTCGCCTTCGATGACGCCGTCGGCCACGTGACTTTCCGCAACAACGTGAGTGCCGACAACTGGAGTTGTAGCTTCTACCAGGACAATCTCCCCTACGGAGTGATCGAGGGCAACCTCGCTGTCGCACACAAGCCCGACCCGGCGAACTGGTACAACAACGGAATCTCACCGGGAGACCCCAGTGGCGCCTACGAGAAGATCATCAGAATATCGCGTCCCGCCGGGATCGCGACAGGGGACGAGGACTACGGGAACAACGCTGCGCGCCTGAACAACTTGACGGTCCGCAACAACGTTCTTGTCAACACCCGAACGGGGCATTCCTACGGCGCCGAAGGCACCTCGATTGCCACCGGCGGGATCAAGAACATGAAGTTCGTCAACAACACGATCCTGGTTCCCTCGGACCCTCTCCCTGAAGAGGACATCGGCGGCATAAACCTGCCCTACAACGGTGGCAACAACGTCGGGTCCTATTTCGAGAACAACATCATCATCGGAGGCAGTGCCGACACCTTCGGCATGCGCATGACCGACGGATCATCCATCCCCGATCTCTTCCATGGGCTGACCATAGACCACAACCTCGTCTACATGCCGACCAACGCCACTCCTTTCACCTGGGGCGGAACCTGGGGGACGCGATACACGCACACCCAGTGGTTGGCGCTGGCCGGGGGCGCCGGACATGGAGCCGGGGATGTCTTGACCAACCCCAACCTCACGAATCCAAACACCGACGCCGCTCTGGACA
Source organism: Acidobacteriota bacterium (assembly GCA_003155335.1). Classification (GTDB taxonomy): domain Bacteria; phylum Acidobacteriota; class Vicinamibacteria; order Fen-336; family Fen-336; genus FEN-336. The sequence goes on along the minus strand of PMCG01000180.1, from coordinate 3,236 downwards.
AGACACCTCTGCCAGGCTCGCCCGCGAGTGACGCGGGAACGGCCATCCCCGCCTTCGTGACGACGGATTTCCTGGCAGTGGCTCGGCCCCAGGGTGCCGGCTGGGACATGGGTGCCTTTGAAGGCGGGCCAGTCATGCCAACTCTCGCGATTCAGGACGCCATCCATCAGGAAGGCAATGCCGGCACGACTGCTGTGACCATGACCATTCGGCTCTCCGCACCGTCAACGTCCCCGGTCACCGTTGAGTACGGCACGGCCAGCGTTGCTCCATCGCCAGGAGCGAAGCAGCCCGAACCCGCGGGTTCGAAGCAGTAGGATCCCACTTCCGACGATCAGGGGCTCGGGGTCCCCGTCGTCCAATCGACAGTGATCGGCTGCGCGCTGGGTGCCGGCACCTTGACCGTGATCCTGATCGTCTTCGTCCCGCCGTCGCCCTCGACCACCGTCGCGTCCTCGATCCTCAGCGCGGGCGGGCTGACGCCGAAGGTCGCGGTCACTGCGCGGTTCGCGTTCATGACCAGGTCGCACGCGCCTGTGCCCGCACAGTCTCCGGACCAGGAGGAGAACAGCGATCCCGCTGATGCCGTGGCGGTCAGCGCGACGGCCGCGCCGCAGGCGTAGCTCGCCGAGCAAGTGGCCTCGCAGGAGATGCCGGCCGGGGCGCTCGTGACTGTCCCCGTGCCGGTACCCGC
>PMCG01000180.1:0-2497 GCA_003155335.1 Acidobacteriota bacterium | reverse complement strand
TCCAACTGCCAGAGGTCGTCGGCCTGGACGAGCGCGACCTTGTAGTGCACGGTCGCGCTGCATTCCTTGGCCCCGTCGCCGGGATAGCACTCGGCGTTGTTGTTGGGCCGCGCCTCGTCGACGTGCCAGAGGAGCAGCCCCGCCGCCGGCAATCCGATGTCGAAGCCGGTCTTCTGTCGGTTCTCCGCGAGAAAGTACTCCCCGGTACCGGACGGCGCGCTCCCCTGCAGAAGGCGGAAGAACCCAGCGAAAGACGTCTCGACGGCCGGCAGGTTCACATTCGCCGAGCAGCCGATCGCCGTGGGCGAGATCCAGCCAAGGCGCCACTTGCTCCACGCGTCGAAGTGCGCGGGGCGATTCCCTCCGTCCCCACCCGACGAGCGATTCCACGACCCACTCGCCATCACGCTCCAGTTCCCAATGCCCTGCGAGCTGCCGTCGGTGTCGTACAGATCGGGCAAGCCCAGGGCGTGGCCGAATTCGTGGGCAAAGACACCCACCGTGATGAGCCGGGTCGAGGTGCCGTAGAGCTCCGGCTGAATCGTGTACCGGTTGACGACGACGTGTTGCGATGGGTGGGCAGCGCAGACCGAGCTCGTGGTCAGGGCCCCATAGTGAGATCGCCCGCCGGCGGCCGCGCCNNGCCCTGGTGAACGACCACGAGGTTGTCCACGTAGCAGTCGCCGTCCTGGTCGTAGGGCGCGAAGTCGTACCCGGCGGCATCCGCGGCCGTGGCGGCCTCGTACACGAGGTCTCCGGGCCAGGCGTCGTTGCCTCCCTGTGTGACGTCCGTCCCGTAGTAGTCGTGGCCATTGCTGGCCGTGTACCAGCCCCCGATGCCGCTCGGTCCGGACTCCACGGTGAAGCGGCCATACGACACCTCGCTGTAGTAGTCCCGCATGCTGAACGTGCCGGATCCGAAGAGCAGTGCCTGGAAGTCCGATGCGGCGTAGCGCATGGACGTGTCCGCGAAGTTGACGAGCAGGACAGGGACGTTGCCCGCACCCGACGACGGCACGGCCAGTTCGGGCGCGGCCTGCTCAGCAGCCGCGAGCGACGCTGCCAATCGAGAGCGGCCGGTGAAAGCGGGCCTCACTCTGGCAGGGATCTCTGTGGGCGGCGCGTCAATTCCGGGCCGGGCCTGCACTCTCTCGAGCTTCCCGAGCGCATTGAGATGCGCGAAGTGCCAATAGCCGGTGGCCTCATCGCGGAGGACGGTGCGGCCCGCATCGGTTTCCCAGCCGTGGCCACGCTCGTCGCCCCAGAGGCGTCCGATGAATGTCCGTCCATTCGGCTGACGCAACTCCACCAGGTCCGGCGAGGCCGGGACTGCCAGCGCTGCCTCCGGAAACGCGAAGACCATCGACGCAAAGACGAGCCGCAGTCCCCTTCGTGACATGTGAGCCGCTCCCCGCGCGCGCCGCCTTTCCCGCGCGTTGCTCGATCTTGTCAGTATGCGCCTGCGGCTCACAGATGTCAGTCGCGGTCTCCCTGCAGGGAGCCGACGATCCCGTCTTGTCCGCCGACCGCCACGAGAGACGGCCCAAGGGCAGCGGTTGACGGCGCTCCCGGAGCGCGGGTAGTCTGTGTCTGGAACACAGCGAAGCGGGGTGGATATAGGAAAACGATGGAGGCTCCTATGAGGAGTTCGATGTTCGCGCGGCTGTTCCTGATGACTTCGGTTGTCCCGGCGATCCTGTTTTCTGCCGTCGATGTCCGGGCCGCGGGCGGCAGCGGACTGCCCTCCGGCAGCACGATCAAGGTGCTCTGGATCGGAAATTCGCTGACCGGAGCGCCGAGCGAGATTGAAGGATCGGTCGGTTATACCCCCATGCCTGATCGCCTGGTGCCGATGCTGGCCGAGCTCGGTATCACAATGACCTACGATTCCGTCATCGTGGGCGGCTCGGAGTTCTCCACCCACGCGGCCAACCCCACCACCATGGCCGAGATCGCCAATCCCGGCTATGACGCTGTGAACTTCCAGCGCTCTTACGATGGCGTCAACGACGCGAACGCCTACAAGGCGGCGGTGAGCCCCTTGTATGCGGCGGCGCACAACGCTGGTTCGCAGGCCCTCTTCGAGAGCAACTGGCAGTTCGGGGGCTTCGGCTCCTATCCGCTGGACTACGGCGGGCCACTGTACCCTCAGGAGGAGAATGCCATCGAAGCAGCGGCAGCGACGCTCTCCGGCAGCTTCCCCGTGCAGGTCGGGCACTGCTGGCAGGCGGTGAACAGCAACAGGGCCACCCTCATCCCGAAGATGCACGCCGATGGCGTGCATCAGTCGGTGCTGGGCGAGTACTTCAATGCCTTGGTCTACGCGCGCTTCTTCAGCGCTCGCGCCGTGCGAGGCATCACGTCGGTTCATCCCCTGGTCGTGGCGGCTAGCACGGCGGACGAGCGTCAGCTTCTGCGAGAAACCGTCGACGGTTGCGTGACCATCTTCTACCGCTAGCGCCCTATTTCCGAGGCAAGTAGAGCCGACAGCAGCATC
>PMCG01000128.1:15462-16873 GCA_003155335.1 Acidobacteriota bacterium | reverse complement strand
AGCCCATGCCCGCCGAACGACCAGAGCACGACCCGCTCGCTCGGAAGACCGAGGCGCCGACGCGTCTCAGCCGGCGCCACTCGCGGGCGCCGTGCCACGAGTGGTACGTCCTCGATGCGCGGGAAGGCGCCCAGATCGCCGGCGAACGGTAGACGCAGCAACAGCGTCGCCTTGTGGTACGCGGACGCTGCCCACTCCGCCGCCTCCAGCAGTCCTGCCTGGCGCGCCGCCAAGTGCCGGTAGATCCAGTCCCATGAGAAGTTCGCAAGCGCCACGCTTGGCACCCCTGCGCCCGCGGCTGCTGCGAAGGCCAGCGGCGGGACGTCGCCGAGCACGACGCGCGCCCCGATGTCGCACAACCACTGCCGCTCGCGCTCGACCCTCTGGCCCCAGTCGCTCACGAACTTCCGCCAGCGCTCCAAGCTGGCCGCTTCGTCGATCTCCAAGGGCCCGCGCTGCACAAGGCCGACGTCGCACTCCTCCGCGCGCAGCACGACCTCTCCCTCAATCGAGCCTTTGAGCAGTCGCGCGGGCGCCGATCCGACGACGCACAGCGGCACTGCGGGGGCCTGCTCGCGCACCAAGCGCAGCACCTCTGCCGTGCGCATGGCGTGGCCAAATCCGTGCCCGCTGACGTAGGCGACAATCATCGTCGCGCCAGGGCCTACGGATAGATGCGGTAGAGCATGCGCGGGAAGGCGATCGTCTCGCGCAGATGTTCGATGCCGCAGATCCACGTCACCAGTCGCTCGATTCCCATGCCGAATCCGGCGTGCGCGAAGCGACCGTAACGTCTGAGATCGAGATACCAGCGAAACGCCTCCTCCGGGAGGTCGTACTGCCTGAGACGCTGGAGCAGCAATTGCGGGTCGCTGACTCGCTCCCCGCCACCGACGATCTCGCCGTATCCCTCCGGCGCCAGGATGTCCGCCGACAACGACAGCTCCGGCCTGGCCGGATCCGGTTCCATGTAGAACGCCTTGATCGCGGAAGGAAAGCGGTGCACCACGACTGGCCGGTCGAACGCCTGGCCCAACACTGTCTCGTCGGTCCCGCCGAAGTCGCTGCCCCACTGCGTCTCCGAGCCTTTCGATCGCACCAGCTTGATCGCGTCGTCGTAGTGCAGCCACGGGAACGGCGGGCGCACGTTCTCAAGGGCCGACACGTTGCGCTCCAGCGTCTTGAATTCCTCCTGCCGCGTCTCGAGCACACGCCCCACGACGAAGCAGATCAGCCGCTCCGCAACGGCAAACGCGTCCGTCAAGTGCGCAAACGCCATCTCCGGCTCCACCATCCAGAACTCGGTCAGGTGGCGTCGCGTCTTCGATCTCTCCGCGCGAAAGGTCGGACCGAAGCAGTAGACCTTGCCGTGGGCCGCGGCCGTTGCCTCGTTGTAGAGCTGCCCGCTCTG
>PMCG01000128.1:7679-15445 GCA_003155335.1 Acidobacteriota bacterium | reverse complement strand
CGCGCCGAGCGCAGCCAGAGGTGTCGGTGCTCCATCAGGAACGCGGTCCCGTGCTCCTTGGGCGTGATCGGGTAGTCACGCACCGCTTGGATCACATTGAGGGCGGCGACGTCCACCTCGTACCCACCCGGAGCGCGTTGATCGGCTCGGACCACGCCCGTCAGCTCGAGTGATGACTCTTGCCCTGCGTCCTCCACAGCCTGCCAGGCCTCCGGCGATACGGCCGCCTTGGAGACGACCGCCTGCGCGTACCCGCTGCCGTCGCGCACGACGAGAAATGCCAGCTTGCCGCCCGACCGCTTGTGGTGCAGCCACCCTCGCACGCGCACCTCGCGGCCCACGTGCTGTGAGAAGTCGACGATTCTGACGTCCATCACGCTCGACACTCCTCGATATGCCGCGCCAGGACCGGCGCGGCGTTGCCCAGCGTCCCGTGCCGCCACAGGTTGCGTCTGACGTGCGCCAGCGTGCGCGGAACGAACTCCAGATACTCCCGCTTTCCGCGAACAACGGCTTGATAGCCGAACGTCCCCAGCGCCTTCAGGTTCCGCTGGAGGCACGTCAGCTCGAAACGCCGTTCGAACGAGCCGGGACTCTCTGTGGGAGCCACCGCCCGCCGGAACTCCTCGACCAACTTCCCCTCCATCTCTTCGTCCAGGTCCACGTAGGAGTCCCGCAGCAGAGACGCGACGTCGTAGGTGACCGGCCCCATGCGCGCGTCCTGAAAATCGACCCAATACAGCCGACCCGCGCGCCACATCAGGTTTCGGCTGTGGTAGTCCCTATGGCAGAGCACGCGCGGCCACGCGGCGATCTCCCGGGACAGCCCGTCAAANNGCGGCGCGGCGCGTTCCCGAGTCCGCGGCGCGCTGCATCCGGACGAGATCGGTAATCGCATGACGGTACAGGACCTCGCGCTCGGCCCGCGTCGCCACTGCCACTCGCTGTTGCAGCGTGCAGTCCCCCAGATCCTCGAGCAGCACGACTCCACGTGCGCCGTCGCAGTCCACGACGGCTGGCACCGGCAGCCCCCATTCGGCCAGCAAGGAGCGCAACGTGAGGTACGTCGACTGCTCCGGGATGAAGCCCTCCGGGTATAGCGCCGCCACCCAGCTCTCGCGCGCTTGCTGGATGCGATAGTACTTCCGCGTCGAGGCATCCCCAGCCAGCGCCGTCACGGCCACCGCCGGCCGGTCGCTGCCGAACCGCGCGCGCAGATACGTCTCCAGACGCGCGTCGAGGCTCGCCGCTGGCGCGCCCTCGTTCCTCGCGCTCGCAACCGAGTCCACTACGCCTTCGCCCTGCTGCCCATCACGACTCCACCGCGCACCTCGACGCCAGGCAGCACCCTCGCCCCTCGCGTCAGGATGGCATTGCGCACGCGCGCCTCTTCGCCGATCCAGGCCCCGTCCCAGACGACACTCCCGGTTACGCGCGCCCCGCGCCCGATCACAACGTCCGCGCCGACGACCGAACGCGAGACCTCGGCCCGCGCATGCACCCTGGCGCTGCGATCGACCAGCACCTGCCGCGGTCTCAGGTCGCCGAAACCGCGCGCCAGCGCCGCGAGTTGGCCACACCGGTATAGCTCCGGCGTGCCCATGTCCATCCAGAGCCCGCGCATCGGCAGTCCTGCGATCGCCTCGTCGGCATCGACCAGCGGGGCATACAGGTCACGCACGGAGTCCCCAGGTCCGTCAGGCAGAAGGTCGAGCAAGCGCGGCTCCAGGACATGCACACCAGCGAAGAGCCAGGGGCGACCGCGACGCCGACGGCGCGCGCCCGGCAGAGANNGGGATTCGGCCGCAGCGCCAACGTGGCCAGCGCGCCCCGTGCAACGTGGTGGGCCATGAGTCGAGAGAGATCCAGATCGAGCAGCACGTCCCCGTTGACGAGCAGGAAGGGGTCTCTTCCAAGCCAGCGCCGCGCGCGGCGCGGTCCGCCCGCGGTGCCGAGGATCGTGGGTTCGTAGGAGTACCGGACCTTCAAGCCAAATGCTGCGCCGTCGCCGACCGCGGCACGGATCGTGCCGGGAAGGTGGTGCAGGTTGATCACAACCTCGTCCACGCCATGACGGCCCAATAGGTCCAGCGTCCAGTGGATTAGCGGGCGGTTGAGCACCGGCAACGCCGGCTTGGCTACACAGCACGTCAACGGCCGCATGCGGGTGCCCAGACCCGCCGCAAGGACCATGGCCTTCACGCAAACACCATGTCCCCGCGTCCCCCTCCTGCCACGAACAGCGCCGCGTAGCTCTCGACGATGTAGCGCTCCGCGCCGAACCCCAGCGCCTCCGCAGTCTCACGGATGTCAGCGACAGCCCCTTCGATCTCGATGAACACGCCGATGGGCGTCTCGTCGATGACGATCTCGACCTCGTCCCACTCGTAGACCTCGCGGTACTTTTGATACCGGAACGTCACACGCAGCCCGAGCTTGCCAAGAATCGAGCGCAGCGCGCCGGCATCGTCGACGCGGCACTCCAGCTCCTCGCGCTGCTTGACCCCCTCGACCACCGAACGCGGCCCCTTGAATGTGATGCTGTTCCCCGTTGACGTCATGCGCAGGCGCAGCAGACAGCCGCTCTGCGTCAGGTGCCCGCTGTCGCTGTCGAGGACCAGGTTGTCCTCGAAGTGCCTGGGTTGCGCCAGGAACGCGCCGAGGCGACGCACCAGCCGGCGCGCCGAGTCCACATCGTCGACCCTCAGCTTGACCTCGGTCTCTGTCGCCTCTGCTTCCGCCATCGCCCGCTCCGCTGCCAGACGATCCCGCACGTCTTCTGTTGATGGCACTCTACTCGACCCGCGTCCGGCTTGCCAGCGCTCGATCTGGCGGCGAGAGTGTGCCGATCCCAGCCAGTTGCGCGACGTCAGCTCGGCCCGACTGTCGCCGCGGAGGGCTGGACCACAGGGGCCGGCGTCTCCCTTGGCGCCAGGGCCGTTGGCGCCAGCAGGCTGAGGTCGGGCAGCAGCGGCCGAGTGAGGTCGGCGTGCCCGGCAAGGCTGTCCACCGGGCGATCATCGATGAGAATCTGTACCCTCTTCACCGCGGGGAAGTTGACAGCCAGCGTGTTGACCACGGCGTACACGCTCATCAGCTCGATCTGCGAACCGGCTCCACGNNACGTGCGTCTCAGGGTCGAGGGGCGCCACGAGGCCGCTACTGGAGCCGCGCACTAACTCCGCGAGTGCCGCCTGGAGCTGGCGCGAGAGATCGGCATGATACGTGACGGCGCGCTGCTCCGTGACCAGGCCCGCGCGATCGGAGGCAGCGAAGAAGAGCTGAACGTTGATCCGCCGTTCCGCGTCTCCCGCGTCGCGTGATGTCGGCGACGGCGTGGCCCGGCCTTCGTCTTCGCTGTCGCCTTCCACTGCGGCCGGCACCGGACCGCCAAGAAGTCGCGCCCATCTCGGCGCCGAGAGCGACACCACCGCTTGCAGCCCGATCAGCCCGATCACGATCAGCGCGTTCACCCACCGCGGCGTCAACGCTGGCCGCGCACGGGCCAGCCAAGCGCGCCACCCCGCAGCTACCGGTGGGAAGGCCATGCCACGGACCTTGGATCCAGCCGCTGCGCCCGTTCCCGCCCGTAACGCGCGATGCCGTCCACAATCGCCGTAACGACCTTGTTCTGATAGGCATCGGAGACGAGCAGCTTCTCTTCCTCCGGGTGACTGATGAACGCAACCTCCAGCAACACCGCGGCCATAGTCGCACCCACAAGAACCCGGAACGGGGCCTGCTTCACTCCGCGCCCCTCGCTGCCTGTCACCCCGGCCAGAGCTTCCTGCAGGCGTGACGCCAGCGCCGACGATTCCTCGAGGTGATCGGCCTGAGCCATGTCCCAAAGCACGAGCGCCAGATCGGAACCGGGCGCCGTTGGATCGGAGCTCGTCCCAAGGCTCCCCTCAGCCAGCGCGACACGACGGCTCTCGTCGTCGGTGGGGTGATAGGAGAGAAAGTAGACCTCGCTACCGCGCGCGTCCTGGCTGCGGCTGGCATTGGCGTGAATCGACAAGAACACATCGGCCTTGTAGTTGTTGGCGATGGCGGCGCGCTCGTCGAGCGATAGCGCCTGGTCCCCCTCCCGCGTCAGGAACACCTGGATGCCCAGGCGATTGGCGAGCGCCGACCTCAACTTGCGACCGATGGCGAGCGTCACGTCCTTCTCGAGCGTGCCTGTCGGACCCAGCGCGCCGACCTCGTCCCCTCCGTGGCCCGGGTCGATCACGACGGTCCGGAGCGACCATCGTTGCCGGACCTCGGTCGCCGGAGCCGCCCCGGCAGGAGTCGGCGAGGCGCTCGGCATGGGCAGCGTGGCCAGCGGCGCGGCTTCGATATCGAGGACCATGCGCGACGGTTCGTCGAGCTGCTGCGCGCGGACGCCGCGAAAACGAGGCCCAAGCAAGATCGCCACGGTGTTGTCCGGGCCTCCGCGGAACTCGATCGCCTCGACGATGCCCCCAGTCAAGCGCTCGCTCTGGAAGGCGACCTCGACGGCCTCTACCGGCATGTCGACGACAACCAGTCCCTCGCCCTGCCTGACCTGAAACGGGATCTTCTCCGTGGATTGCAGGACGATGCGCGCGCGATCAGCGCCAACCTCGGTCGTGACCGTCACCCGCGGCAGGCGCACGTTGCCAATGAGCAGGACTCTCTGAGCAGGACGCCAACTGATGGGCTGGTTGAGCAAGGGCCCCAGCAGCTTCGCCAGCGAGTCGAGCGGGACGTACCAACGCCCGGACTCGAGCAACAGCGGCCCCGAAAGCAGGCGCAGATCGCCGTTGACCGAGATGAGGTTCTTCTTGTGGAACAGGACGACCTCGCGGCCCTGGCAAGTTAGGGTGGCCTTGCCAGTCAGGGGGTCGCTCACGACCGTCACGCCCAAGCCCTGGACCAGGGACACGAGCTCGACGGTGTCCGCGTCTCCCCGCGACTCCGAGGTCAGCTCCCGTCGACGCGTGCCGTCGAGAACGGAGATTGGCTTGGCACGGGCCTCACCGCTCGCGAATGCAATGGCGAGCAAGGCCCAGGCCGATTCACGGAACAAGTTGCTTGCGCTCCGGATGGCGACGCTCCCTTTCCCCTCATTATCTTAACTCCATTCACGCTACTCACGCCCATCGGTCGCGCGGTGCCTCCGGGTCGTGTATAGTCACGCCCTCGACACTGCGGCGCCTCACGGCCGCGCGCTCCATCATGATGGAACCGGACTGCACTGCTCCACGAACGGGTCAGACGCACCCACCGCGGCCTGCGCCCTTCTCGCGGACGGCGTTCATGGATGCGCGACCAGTGGCTGGGACCTGGAGTAGGACCGTGAGCCCGCTTGCACCCGTCGACTACGCAACGCTGGCCTACGCCCTCGTTGCGACGGTCGCCCTGGTATTGCACTGGCCCGTCCGCTCGCCTGGCGCCGCGTTCCTCCCCGTCGCCCACCTGGCTCTCGTCGCGACCGCCTTCCTGGCACCCGCGGCCCGGCGGCGGGGCAGCGTCGGGCGATTCATAGGCGACCTCTATCCCCTGGCCATCGTCACCTTCCTATACTCCGAGGTCGGCCTCCTCAACGCAACCGCGGGGCGGATCCATGATCTGTCGATCCAGGCCCTGGAGCACGCCCTTTTTGGGGTGCAGCCTTCGTCCGAGTGGATCCGCTTCTGGCCATGGCCATGGCTGAGCACGTTGTTGCACGCCGGCTATCTCTCGTTCTACTGGATTGTCGCGCTCCCGCCTGTCACTCTCTGGCTCACCCACAGGCGCGACGCGGCAGCGCGTGTGGCCTTTCTGACAGCGACGACGTTCTACATCTGCTACGCGGTCTCTCTGCTACTACCCGTCGCGGGCCCGCGCTATCTCTTTCCGCCCGCCGACAATGCCGCGACTGGCGTGCCTCTCGCGCTCCTCACGCAGACTCTGCTCAACTCCGCAGCCGCCTGGGGCACCGCTTTCCCCTCCTCCCACGTTGCCGTCGCCTTCGTCGCCAGCATCCGCGCCTCCTGGTCGTCTCGCGTGTTGGGCTGGATCTTCGTGCCCCTGGCCGTGCTCCTGGCCTTGGGCACGGTCTACGGCCAGTTCCACTACGCTGTGGACGCCCTCGGCGGCGTGCTCTTGGCTGCCGTCGTCCTCGCTGTTGAGCGCAGGCACCTTGTGCGGCAAGGCCGCAAAGGCCTAGCGAAGGACACTTCTCCCGCAGACTGAGGCCATGGACAAGATCCGTCTCGTCGGAGGCCGGCCGCTCGAAGGCACAGTGCGCATCTCAGGCGCCAAGAACGCCGCGCTCCCGGAGCTTTGCGCCGCCCTGCTCACAGATGAGCCGGTCGTCCTTCACAACGTTCCGGAAGTGCGCGACATCATCACTATGACACGCGTGCTCGAGGCCCTGGGCGCAGACGTTGCCTCCCGAGTCGGCGGCACGATCGAAGTCAAGGCCGCGACGCTCAGCTCCATCGAAGCGCCCTACGACCTCGTCAAGACCATGCGCGCCTCCGTACTCGTGCTCGGTCCCCTGGTGGCGCGCGAGGGGCGCGCGCGCGTCTCGCTTCCCGGCGGCTGCGCGATCGGCGCTCGTCCTATCGATCTGCACCTCTCAGCCCTCGAGAAGCTGGGCGCAGCGATCGACGTGCGTCATGGCTACGTCGAGGCACAGGCAACACGGCTGCGCGGCGCTCAAATCGCGTTCGACACCATCACGGTGACCGGAACCGAGAACGTCATCATGGCGGCGTGCCGGGCCGAGGGCGAGACGGTGATCCAGAACGCAGCGCGCGAGCCGGAGATCGTCGACCTGTGCGACATGCTCAGGGCGATGGGTGCCGAGATCGAGGGCGACGGTACCAGCACCGTGCGCCTGCGCGGCGTCGATGCGCTGCACGCTGCCACGCACGCCGTCTTGCCGGATCGCATCGAGACCGGGACCTACCTCGCCGCGTGCGCAATCGCCGGGGGCGAGATCGAGATCCGCGNNCACCCCTACCCCGGCTTCCCGACCGACATGCAGGCGCAGTACATGGCCCTTATGACGCAGGCCTCAGGTTCAGCCGCAGTCACCGAGACGATCTTCGAGAATCGCTTCATGCACGTGGCAGAACTGCAGCGCATGGGGGCCAACGTCCGGGTCGACGGCCGCACGGCGTTCGTCAGCGGTCCGACACCGCTCTCCGGGGCGCGCGTCATGGCCACCGACCTGCGTGCCTCGGCCTCGCTCGTCCTGGCCGGGCTGGCCGCCGCTGGTGAGACGGTCGTGGACCGCATCTATCATCTCGACCGCGGGTACCACCGCATCGACGAGAAGCTGCGCGGCCTAGGAGCCGACATCGAACGGCTTTCGTAGCGTCCCCCGCAGGGGTCGCTGCACCGGCGCTTGCCGCTCGGCCCCATCGGCGCGACCATCCAGCATGCACCACGCGCACCGCGCCCAAACCGGCCTGAGCTCCACAACGACGGGCTGCCGCGGCGGCGCGCTCACCGGCCTGATCGAGTGGTATCAGCGTAACCGCCGGGCCTTGCCGTGGCGCCGCACGCGCGACCCCTATGCGATCTGGGTGGCAGAAGTCATGCTCCAACAGACCACGGTCAAGACCGCGCTGCGCTACTACGAGCCGTTCCTCGATCGCTTCCCCACCGTCGATACGCTGGCCAGCGCGAGCGAGGAGACGGTCCTTGCCGCCTGGTCGGGGCTCGGCTATTACCACCGAGCCCGCAACCTGCTGCGCGGCGCGCGCCACCTTGCCACGCGCCACGCCGGCCAGTTCCTGCCTGACTTGCGC